>JALNYD010000074.1 GCA_023230025.1 Candidatus Cloacimonadota bacterium
AAAAATCCCTTCATAGAAAATCTGGTCAAAGCTGCTAAGTGACAAAGCCGAGTTGAATCTGGCTATTTTGCTTTTGAACCGCCGCAATCCGGCACTATGCAAGATCAGCATCAAAGAGTCGTTATCTATGGCTGAGAGTAGATCACAATAAACGCTGCGACGTTGAGATTTATCGTGATTTTCTAGCAGCTTGATGATGTCCTGGGAGAGTTGATTGCGAAGCTCAAGTATTTCTACCAGGCTACCATCCTCAAGAATGGTTTGCGAATAGGGGGCCTTGTGTTCCATGACCACATGCAGGACTACCTGATTGTAATAGACGTCCTCGTGGTGATTGTGAGCTTGCCAGTCCTGGGTTTTGATGTGTATCTCCACATCTCCCCGAAGCTGTTCATTCCCGATTTCGATGATGGCATTCTTGAAATCGGGTCCACGTCCAGTATTGTATTGTCCCTGATAAATGATCTTGATGGCTTTGCCGCTGACAGTGGATAGTTCGCTGGTCAGATGGCATTCATCCCAGATGTGATAGAGGAATCTCTCTTCCATTAGAAATAACGTTGCAGCACCTGCATTCTCTGACGGGCAGAGGCGGAGTTACTCCAGGTATGGGGGCTGTATCTGATGGGGTTTGTGAGGATTACGATCAGGCGCATGCTCTGGTTGCGGTTGAGTTTGGCCGCACTCTTTCCATAATAGGCTCTAGCGGCGGTTTCGACGCCATACACTCCCTTGCCCCATTCCACATAATTGAAGTAGAGCTCCAACATCCTTTTCTTGGTCATCACAATTTCCATGATCACGGTGACCTGTATTTCCAGATACTTGCGAAAGTAGTTGCGGCTGGTAGTCAGAAACAGGCTGCGTGCCAGTTGGTTACTGAGTGTGGAAGCTCCAAAGCGGATCTTCCCGGCTCGTTTGTTCTTTGCGTAAGCCTCTTTCACCATGCTCCATTCGAATCCAAAATGTTTGTAGTAATTGCCATCTTCCAGGGCTATCAGCATTTGTTGGGTGGATTGAGGGATCTTCTCCAAGGGGATGTATTCACGTTTGTAGATTGGATGCCCACGTAAGATATAGCGTTGAATCATCAGTGGTGTAAGAGGGGGATTCACAAAGCTGTAAACGAGGCACAGCAGCGCAATAATCCCCCAAAACCACAAGTGCAGAGTGATTACGAAGCGGAAGAACCTGACAATGACACTGCGTTTTTTGGCCTTTGCCATGATTCTAACCAGTTATAAAGGGGGGATTAGTTTTGTTGTTTGTTGACGAAGGCAGCAAGACGGGCTTTGCGGCGGCTGGCAGTGCGTTTGTGGATGACGCCCTTCTTGGCAGCTTTGTCCAGCTGAGAATACAGCTTGTTCAACATCTGCTCACGATCTTCAGCGGTATCGGCAGTCTGCATAGATTTGGTGATGGTTTTCAGAGTGCGCTTAACGTAGTTGTTACGAGCGGCTCTCTTCTTGTCTGTACCCATTCTTTTAAGGGGGGATTTGTGTTGTGGCATGTGATCCTCTTTATGTAGCTTAATATTTATACCACAATAAATATGGCTGCTTTTCTGTCAACAGCAATTTTGTCACTTAAGAGCCTTAATCAAGATATCCACTTGATTGTCAACGCTATAGGGACTGATATCGCCATTTGTCCGCTGTCCTTCAGGAAGGCTGTTTACCCACTCTG
Source organism: Candidatus Cloacimonadota bacterium (assembly GCA_023230025.1). Taxonomy (GTDB): domain Bacteria; phylum Cloacimonadota; class Cloacimonadia; order Cloacimonadales; family Cloacimonadaceae; genus UBA5456. The sequence goes on from JALNYD010000074.1 coordinate 1,687, forward strand.
CCGCAGCTCTAATTTCATCCTTGGCAAAGCATTGTCCGGAATGGGTGTCCATGATAACCTTTGCTGCAGCTCCGTCTTTGGGCCCAATGCATAGAATAGGGCTTCTACTAGCAAGATACTCAAAGAGTTTGGTCGTGAGCATTCCCTGGTTTCCCTCATATTCATTGACTAAGAGCAGAAGCAAATCCGAATCAACCATTTCTTGAAGAGCTTGATCATGAGGGACAAAATCTAATAGCCGGAATTGGCCGGCTGCGGCTGCTCTGTCTGCTTGACTCAGTTTGGTGCCAATCAGGGAAATCTCAGTTTCACGCTGAAGTAAATTGGCGAAGTCCACAATCCAGCCCAAGTCCTGCCCCGCGGTGAGTTGTCCCACATATTTCAAGCGCAGGATGGGTGCCTGATGATGCACGAGTCCCGCAAAGTCATGGGGGTCAAAACCGTTGTATAACACAATCTTGCGAGCAGGTGGGAGCTCCTCGGCGATAGCTTCAGAAATGATGAAGTTTGCCCTGGAATTGGTCAATACCAGCTTTTCCAGACGCTTATGGATGTATCTGCTCAGAGCCCAGGGAGGATTGAGTTTTAGATAGTGGATTCCCAGCCAGGGATCGCGGAAATCTGTAAACCATCTGATTCCAGTTCTACGTTTGAGTGCCAGGCCAATCAAATGAGTGCTATGGGGAGGGCCGGTGGTGATAATGGAGTCATAGTGGATCCTACGCAGTTCCGCTAATGCGGTTCGGTAGGCAGAGGGATTCCAGACCACTCTCAGATCTGGGATGATCAGATTGAGTCTAAGCAAGACCAATAGTCTGGAACTCAAATTACGCTTGGGTAAAGCCAGATCACCATAAGGCAATTCAGCATCCTTTCCGCTTACTCTTTTCCAGATTGAGCTCATACGCGGAGCTCTACAGCGAATAACCCGAACCGTTTTAGGAATCTTACCCATCAGGGATTCATCAATAAAAGGGTAATCTCCCCCCTTAGAGCAGATCACGCCTACTTCAACACCCCGTTGCACCAGATAGTTGATCAAACGAAGCCATCTTTGCACTGCAGCTCCACCAGCAGGGGGAAAATAGTAACTAATCAACAAGATTCGCATTATTCGATGATCAATCTTGCCAGTTCAGCCCAGGTATTACTGTCCTTTTGCGAGGCTATGGCTTCACGCATTGGCTCCATCATCTTCTCATTGTAAAAGCGGATTACTGCGGCTGCCAAAGCCGGAGGGTTATCTGGAGGAACCAAAAGGCCAGTGTGTTCGTGATCAATATACTCTCCCAAGCCTCCCACATCGCTGGCGATAATCGGAGTTTCATAACTAAGAGCTGTAGCGATCACTCCGCTTTGAGTAGCTGTTTTGTAAGGTAAGATACACACATCACTGATGGCAAAGAAATTGGCTACTTCAACATCGGGCACATAACGGAAATGGCATTCCACGTTTGCCTTCAGCTCCAATTCCTGGATCATATTTTCGTAAATCCGGGAGCTTCCATATACTGAGCCTACAATCCGCAAGCGGATGTCTGGAATGGCTAATCTGATGATGGGCATGGCTTTGAGCAAAACATCCAGCCCTTTATAGTCTTTGATGAGGCCAAAGAACAACAAGCCTGGGAAGGCCTGAGCTTCATATCTCTGGAGTTGCAGGGGTTTGTAAATAGGATGAAAGCCCAGTACCCCTCTTCTAGAAATATTGTTGGGAAGGGTTCGCTTTAGATCCAGAAGGCAGGAACGGCTCAAAACTACAATCTTATGAGCGCTTTTGAAGGCATAGGATAGCAGCGTTCTTGTTCCCAACCATTCTTCGTGGGGGATAATATTGTGAGCCAGGATTACCACTTTACAGGTTACCCTTTTCAGTATATAACCATAGCTGAGGGCAAAGAAGGGTAACCACCAGGAAGCGATCAACAGGTCTGGCTGCCAATCCTGAATTGCTTTCAGGGTCTTAGACCAGCTATGAGGCAGATAGGGGGTTAACATCCTTACTGAGGGAAGATCAGTGCTGCTGCTATCATATTGATTGCCGGAAGGGAAGAGCAGACCAGGATATTGGTTACGAAAATTGAACAGCATGATCTGATGCTTTTGTTTGCTAAACTCATCTGCCAGATGCATAGCGAAGTTTGAAATCCCGCCTCGGAAAGGTGGGGCAGGTCCCAGAAAGGCAATCTTCATTGCTTACTCCAATTCCTGTGATTGTTTGAAGAACCGGTGCACCAAATCCGGATCCTCATATTTTCCAAAGAGAGCCATCAGTTTCAAGCGCACTTTAACCCCCTTGAGGTCTCCAGCGAGGATAGCTCCCAGATCCTGTAAATGCTTCCCTCCACCTTCATAACCATATTCTGGCAACACCCTTCCTGTAAAAGTCCGTGATGTTATTACCACGATTACTCCCTTAGCAAGAGCGTCTTCAATATGAGGGATGATATCTCTTGGCAAGTTACCTCGACCAAAGGCTTCGATAACGATTGCCTTGCATCCGCTTTTTACACTGCAATCGATATATCTACCGTCCAATCCAGCTACCGCCTTGATCAGATCCACTCTGGTATCAATGCGTTCAGTCCAAACGCTTTCACGATACAGAGTGGCGCGATGGTACACGATGGCATCAGGATCAACAATGCCCAAAGCTCCCAAGCCAGGACTAGTGAAAGCATCAACCTTGCCAGTATCAGATTTAACAACGTCACGGGCAGTATGGATTTCATCGTTCATTACCACCAGAACTCCCTTGTCAAAGCTCTCATGATGGCTTGCCACCCGCACACTGCCAATGATGTTGCGGGGGCCATCCAAGCCCAGATCGCTACCACTGCGCATGGCAGCCGTGAATACCACTGGTTTGCGAGTGGTTAATACCAAGTCCGCCAGAAACGCACTTTCTTCCAGTGTGTCTGTGCCATGAGTGATTACCACACCATCATAGCCTAGGATTTTGGTATCTATGGTCTTGGCAAGATCAAACATCATATCAGGAGTCATGTAGGGGCTGGGAACATTAAGGTAATCCATCACTTCAACGTTAGCCACACCTTCCAGCTGGGGAAACTGCTTAAGAAAATCACCTAATTCAGATGTAGGGATCACACCCAGTGAACCTACACTTTTCATCGAGATTGTTCCACCAGTAAGGATGATCAGCACGTTTTTCTTCATAACTTCTCCCGATAGGTGATGGGGTCGATCATGCCTGCTTCTTTGAAGGCTTTCAGGCGAAGCTTGCAACTAGGGCATTCACCACAGGCTTGTTCAGAATCAATATAGCAGCTCCAGGAAAGCTCAAAGGGTACTCGCATAGTTAATCCTTTTATGATGATATCTTTTTTACTCATGTGTAAAACCGGAGTATAAATCCTTATGTTCCTGGCTTTTGTGCCCTCTTGAATCAGATTTTCCATGGCATCAAAAAAGCTCTCCCGACAATCGGGATATCCCGAACCATCTTCTTCTACAGCTCCGATGTAAATGCGTTCGGCCTGGTTTACTTCTGCCCAGGCAATAGCCGCACATAGCATGGTGGCATTGCGAAAAGGAACATAGGTGTTGGGGATGCCTTCCGGATCAGCTTTTATGGGGATTGTCCCGTCTGTCAGAGCAGAACCTCCAATCCTTGAAAGCCAGAGATAGTCAACAATCTTGGTCTCTCTTGCCTGATAGTGTCTGGCAATAGCTTCAAAGCAAGAGCGTTCCTTATCCTGGGTAAGCTGCCCATATGAAAAGTGCAGACACAGCAATTCATCACAATCCCTGGCGGCAACGGCAGTGGTGTAAAGAGAATCCATGCCTCCGCTAACTAATACAATAGCTCGTTTCATCTCTCATCTCAAAGTGTTATTTCCTCAAGTATATTCAGTGCCCCTTTTGTGTCAAGTACAAAGCATCATGCAGCTTTCCTCTTGACGAAAGGCTTGGACTCATAGAGATTGCACTGATTGAAATACATTAGAGGTAAAAATGCGATACGATGTGATAATCATAGGCGCTGGTCCAGCAGGCTTGAGTGCTGCAATATACAGTGCTCGCGGGGGCTTGAAGACAGCTATATTTGAAAAGGCTTTGGTGGGTGGTCAAATCAATGTAACTGATGAAGTAGAGAATTATCCCGGCTTTGAAGAGCCTTTATCCGGATTTGAGTTAACCAACAAGATGCGCCTTCAAGCTGAACGCTTTGGCACCTTCTTCATTGATGAAGAGATAACCGCTTTGGGTATGGAGGGTTTATGTAAGGTGATAGAAACTTCTGAAGGCAAATATCGGGCCAAGAGTGTGATCATCTGCACGGGAGCCCATCCTCGCCGTTTGAATGTCCCGGGAGAAGAACGGTTTACCGGAAGAGGTGTATCGTATTGTGCCACCTGCGATGGAGCCCTGTATCGGGATAAAGTGGTAGCCGTGATTGGTGGTGGAGATAGTGCCATTGAGGAAGGAATCTTTCTTTCCCGCTTTGCCCGAAAAGTGATTGTAATTCATCGCCGGGACGAGCTTCGAGCTCAAAAGATAATTCAGGAAAGGGCTTTTAAAAACCCCAAAATGGAGTTTGTATGGAACTCCGTGGTGCAGGAGATTCATGGTGAGCAGAAGGTCGAAAAGCTGGAAGTGGTGAATCGCAATACCAAAGAGCTATCGATGATTCCAGTGGATGGTGTATTTATCTATGTTGGCATTTTGCCCAATAATGAACTTCTGGAATCCCGGATTGAGCTTGATAGTGCGGGTTTCGTACTAACTGACGAGTATATGCATACCAATGTCCCGGGAATCTATGCTGCTGGTGACATTCGCCACACCGTATTGCGGCAGGTAGTCACGGCCACTTCTGATGGAGCTGTTGCAGCCTGGAGTGCCGAAAAATGGATCATTGAAAACTATGATTCTTTAGAGGTGGAAGGTGCTTAGTAGCAAGGAAATCCGTAGTCAGTTCATGGAGTTTTTCAAGCAGAAGGGACATACATTTGTTCATTCTTCAGCTGTAGTTCCAGAATCCGATCCCACCCTGCTGTTTGCCAATGCAGGAATGAATCAGTTCAAAAGCATCTTTCTGGGTACCAAAGAGTCTGAGGTGACCAGGGCTGTGAACTCTCAGAAATGCATTCGCGCTGGCGGTAAGCACAACGATCTTGAAGAGGTTGGGAAAGACGGCTATCACCACACTTTCTTTGAAATGCTAGGTAATTGGAGCTTTGGCGACTATTACAAAAAAGAAGCTATCACCTGGGCCTGGGAATTATTGACTGAGGTTTGGGGACTGCCCAAAGACTTGCTTTATGCCACTGTGTATGAAAGCGATCAGGAAGCTCATGATTTATGGCTGGAATGCACTGATATCATTCCCGAACATGTCGAGTTTCATGGCGATAAAGATAACTTTTGGGAGATGGGGGATACCGGCCCTTGTGGACCCTGTTCCGAAATCCATATTGATCGGGGGCTAGAGCACTGCAACAAACAATCAGATCCCAACCATACATGCAAAGTCAATGGTGATTGTGACCGCTATATTGAGCTGTGGAACCTGGTGTTTATCCAATACAACCGGGAGGAAAACCGGGATTTGATTCCTCTGAAGAACCGTTTTGTTGATACCGGAGCGGGTTTGGAGCGCATTACACAGGTATTACAAGGAAAGCATTCAAACTATGAGACTGATCTCTTCATGCCGATTATCCAAAGAATTGCTGAGCTTTCCAAAGTTCCCTATTCTGCAGAGCAGGGCATGAGTCACAGAGTGATTGCAGATCACATCCGATGTTTGTGCTTTGCATTGGCTGATGGAGGATTTCCATCCAATGAAGGACGTGGCTATGTGTTGCGCAGAATCCTGCGTCGCGCTGCCCGGCATGGCAGGCTTTTGGGCTTTGCCGAGCCCTTCCTGCATAACCTGGTGGATTCTGTTGTAGAGATAATGGGACATCATTTTGAGGAACTTAAGGGTAAAGAAACCTATATCAAGATGGTTATCAAGGCCGAGGAAGAGCGCTTCAATCGAACCCTGGATACCGGATTGCAGAAGTTTGATGAGATCTGTCTGCGTTTGGATGGAAATCTGATTGGTGGCAAGGATGCCTTCATGCTCTATGACACCTATGGTTTTCCCCTGGATCTGACTATGATGCTGGCTGAGGAAAAGGGATTCAAGATTGATCACCGGGGTTTTGAGGAAGAGATGGAAGCTCAGCGGGAGCGTGCCCGCAAAGCCTCAAAGTTCAGTTCAGATGTTGAGCATGATAACTGGATTGAGTTTAGCCCTCCTCTGCCAACAATTTTCACTGGCTATGAAAAGCATCAGGATTCTGCTTATATTCAGCGATACAAGGTTTCAGAGGATCAGATCTATGCCCTGCAGCTATCCCAGACTCCTTTTTATGCGGAAAGTGGGGGACAGGTTGCCGATACTGGCCGCATCTTCAACGCGGACTTTGAAGTGCTTATCCACGATGTCAAGAAGATAGAAGATGCCTTCATTCATTATGGAAGCTTGAAACGAGGGCTGATTTCTGCTCAGAAGGTTAGCGCTGAGATTGATGCTTCCCGGCGCGGAGATATTGCCCGGAATCACACTGCCACTCATCTATTGCATAAAGCCTTACGTTCGGTGCTGGGTGATCACGTCCAGCAGAAGGGTTCTCTTGTTCATCCGGATTACATGCGCTTTGATTTTACTCACTTTCAAGCCCTGTCCCATAGCCAATGGGAAACCGTGGAAAGCCTGGTCAATAAGGCTATCAGGGACAATATGCCGGTAATGACACGCATTCAAGATATTGCAGAAGCCAAAGCTGAAGGGGCTACTGCCCTGTTTGGTGAAAAGTATGCCGATGAAGTTCGCGTAATCAGCATTTTGGATTATTCAAAAGAGCTCTGCGGCGGAACTCATGCCAGGGCTACGGGTGATCTGGGTATCTTCAAAATCATCTCAGAAGGATCAGTAGCTGCAGGGATAAGGCGGATCGAAGCTCTAACCGGCCGGGCTGCTTTGGACTATATAACTTCCCTGCAAGGTTCTTTGAGCCGGTTGGCAAATACCCTTGCTTGTCCGGTGAACATGATTGAACAGAAGATTGATGCTCAAAAGAGCAGAATCAGCGAATTGGAGACAGAGTTGAAGAGTTTGCAGGCAGAACGCAGTCAGCTCATGATTGACTCCCTTCTGGAAACTGCTACCACCTATCCCGAGTTCAAACTTCTAATCCATGAACTGCCGGAAGGATCTGATCTCAAGAACTTTGGCGAAGCTTTGCTGAATAAGCTGAGTGACCACATTGCGGTGATTCTTTGCCCCAAGGGAGACAAGCTGTCCATTCTGGTGGTGGTAGGTAAAGTGCTTGTCAATCGCTTCAATGCGGGTAAGATCGTTTCTGCAATTGCAGCCCTGATGGGTGGGAAAGGCGGAGGACGTCCAGATTCAGCAATGGCTGGTTGCCCCGCTCCCCAGGACCTGACGTCAATCATCACCCAAATCCCAGAGATCATCCAAAAGCTTTAATGAAGATATTGATAATCAGACTCAGTTCATTAGGCGATATTGTGCTCTGTCAGAGTATATGTGCCTGGCTACGCAAACAATATCCGCTAGCTGAGATTGATTTTATCTGCAAACAGCAGTTTGTTGAGCTCACATCTCTAATGGGATGTGGGCTCAACCCCATTGTGTATCAGAAAACTCTGATCTCACATCTTGCTTTGAGAAGGCGCAGGTATGATCTGGTCATAGACTTGCACAACAAGTTCTCCAGCTTCTTAGTCCGCCTGGCTGCGGCAGCAAAAAGCAGCTCAGTTTACAATAAGCAACGCAGCAAGCGCAAAGCTATTGTAGCTGGGGATTCCAAACTGGCCATTTCCAGCACGGTTGAGCTTTATAAAAGCGCTCTGGACAAACTGTATCTCAATGTCCAGCTGGAAGCCCCAAGGTTGGAACTGCCTCAGCAGGAGCTTCCCTTTCTGCTTCCTCAAGCCTCAAAGCTGGTTATGCTGTTTCCCGGTGCCGCTCATTTCACAAAGATGTATCCGAAGGATAGTTACAAACAACTGCTCAAGATCAGTCCCAGTGGCTTTCATTACTTACTCGCCGGCGCTCCAAATGAGTTTGAACTCTGTAATGAGCTTCAGCGATCATCACCGGAGAATAGCACGAATATCGCAGGGTTGCTTAGTTTTTCACAAATCCTGGTCGCAATCAAAGCCTGTGACTGTGTAATCTCCTCGGATAGCGGTCCTATGCATCTGGCCGCAGCCCTCGAAAAACCCCAAATAGCCATCTTTGGAGCTACTCATCCACGGTTGGGTTTTGCTCCCCAAAACCCCCATGCTCACATTTTATGCGCCAATCTGGATTGCCAGCCATGCAGTTTACATGGTGCGGAGAGCTGTCCTCGGGGACACTTTCAGTGTATGTTGAGTATCAATCCTCAGAGTTTGTTAAACATAATGCAAAGCAGCTGTTAATAAACCCAAATCTAGCCACAAAGATCAAGCTACTCATCCCATCTACCATCATAGTTATATTGGAGTTTTTTTACTTAAATAACCGAGATATCTCTGGGGTGGATCATATAAAGTCGATGGCTCAATCGGGATTATCAAAACTTAGGTATTAGTGAGTAGCACAATCCTTCGTCTCCTTGATATGGAAAATCTACTACGATGGATGGAAAGATTTCCACAGTTCTGAGATTATCCAGTCATCAGGGAACCAAAAGTATGCCATTCCGGTGATAATTCCGATAATGCAAGAGAATAAGAGGTACTGGCTAAAGACATGTTATGTAATATGATAGCGCCTGGTATTGAGTGTTCTTCTAAATCGGGACTAAATAAATATGAAAAAACACAATTTTTCTCTTGTCAGGATCACCGCTTGTATTTTATTGGCATCAGATCATTAATTATTCAGGAGCTAGCTATGATCTTTACACTTCACGACGGACAGGAGGTCGATTTACAAAGGGTTGTAGATGTCTCTTCGATTAGAGACGAAGGTTTGGATCCCACCAGCATCAGCCTGAGCAGAATAGCATTTTATATCAGAGTTAAATCTGGAGGAACCATCATCGTTCATAAAAACTATCACTTTTCAGACTGGGCGGAAGCGAAAAAGGCTCTTGAAGTAGAAAGAAAGACCTTGATTGAAAAATTGAGTGAATGTAGTTCGAAATCAGTAAGTTGAAAATGATTTAGAAAGAG
>JALNYD010000075.1 GCA_023230025.1 Candidatus Cloacimonadota bacterium
GACCACTGTGTATTCAAACACTTCATATCTGCCAGCCGCTCAGGGATGGAATATGTATAGCCTGAGCACTCCCTTTGAATGGAATGGTGTGGATAATATTGTGGTCGATACAGCCTTTGGTTTATTGGAGGAGTACAGTAGTTCGGGAACAGTTCAGTACTCCGAGGTTACCAGTGGTTATCGCTATAACCGCAGTGACAGCTCTGATCAAACAAACAACTTCAGTGATGGGAGCACACACACATATCGCCCAAACTTGAAGATCGCCTTCAATCCCATTGCTTCTGATGAAGCCAGAATCTATGTGAATCCCGCGAGCCTTGAGTTTGAGGAAGTGAACCTGGGCAGCAGTGAAAGCCAGACTCTCCGCATTAGCAACTCTGGTGATATCCCTCTTACTGGTACAGTTACCACTCCCACTGGTTTCAGCATCAGCCAGAGAAGAGCTGGCCTCAGCACAAAAGCTGAGCGCAATACGATAAGCATTTCAATTCCTGCCCGAGAAAATCGTGATTACCAGGTGGCGTTCAGTCCCACTACCGCTACAGCTTATAGTGGCAACATCGTGATCAGTAGCAATGCCACAAACAACCCCTCCCTCAATGTCCCTGTATCAGGTTTTGGTTATCTGGCTCCTACAATTGGCATTAGTGCCGTCGAAGTTAGTGCTTCGCTATCGATTGGTGAAACAGGCACGGATAGCTTCACTATCACCAATACAGGCGGCGAAACTCTGACATATAGCATCTCCCTTGCTTCCAGCCGCACCCAATTGACAGACCGTAGCGCCAAAAACCGCAACATTGAAGGTAGCACACTTAGCATAAATCCGGGAAGTTATACTCCCGGAACCACCTCAGACTTCGAAATCTCGGTCACTAACACCAGCCCAGATACTGAATGGCTGGAAGAGGTAATACTCACTCTTCCTGCCGGGATTACGGTTAACAGCGCCAGCGCCATGACCTGCAGCTCAGGCAGCATGGATGCTACAATCGATGGCAGCACAATCACCTGGTTTGGTGAAAATTCCAGCGGATATGGCATTATCCATGGAAGTGAAACCGGAATTGCCACCATCAGTGTGAACATTCCAGCCTCCACAGCCGGTGATCTCGCTCTGAATTACACTCTTAATGGAGATGTTTGGGGAGATGAACCTCATAGTCTGAGTTCTTCAGTTACTCTCACCCAGGATGCACCCCCGGTGGAATGGCTTAGCATTAGCCCTCTTTCCGGAAGCCTGAATGGCGGACAATCCCATCAGATCACTGCCTCGTTCTCCGCAGCGGGTATGAGCGAAGGTACCTATTATGCCATGATTACGATCAGTTCCAATGATTCGTCCCATCCCACATCCCAAGTGGAAGCTACTCTGGAAGTGTCTGATCAGTCAAATCATACTCCTGTGATCAATCTTCCCGAAAGCTTCAGCTTCGAGAAAAACGGCAACCTGCAGATTGATTTGTCCTCTTACGCCAGTGATCCGGACGATGACCTCCTGAACGTGATGATCGTGGGCAATGCCAACGTGGAATACGACATCAACAATATGCTCGTTACTCTGACTGCGGTGGAAAACTGGGTTGGCACTGAGACTTTGACCTTCATCATTTCCGATGGAGAGCTTAGCGCCAGTGATCAGGCGGATGTGATCGTGATGCCAGTGAATGAACCTGAATGGGTTCCAGTATCCTATCCGAACAATCCAGCCACCATCTATGCCACCGTAAATATTGATGGCTTCCCAGCCACAACCGGAGATTGGGTTGGTGCATTTGTTGGTGAAGAATGCCGGGGCACAGCAAACATCGTGGTGGGTCGTTTGAATGCCTATGCCACCATCGTTGTCCAATTGTCTGACTCCAATGAAACCGTATATTTCAAAGTGTACTCCTATGAATACGATACTATCTATGATGCAAACGTGTTCGTGCAACCAGAGTTTGGTGAGGAAATTGGCGAAGATACTCCGCTTGAGATCGAAGCTGAAATCCTGAGCAGCCTGAATAAGCCGATCGTTTCCATTCAACGTCAGGATTCTGCTCTGGTATTGAATTGGGAACCCGTATTGCATGCAGATTACTATGAAATCTTCTATGGCGAAACTCCCGATGGAAGCTTCAACAGCCTTGGTACAACAACCAACACTACATACAGCGTTAGTGCCAGCCATACCAAAGCTTTCTTCAGGATCCAAGCCTTCAAAGGAACACCTGCTAAATGAAGCAATCAGCCCTAATCCTTCTGTTTATACTCACCCTCGCTCTTTTGAGCGCGGGTGAGTATAACGAATACTACTTTCGTTTTGAACTAACAGATCAATCCCGGCTTGCGGAGCTTTCACAGATCATCTCCATCGATGCTGTGCGCGGGTTCTATGTATATGCCTATGCCAATGATAATGAGTGGGCTGCCTTTCAAAAGACCGGCCTCAAGGCTCAACTTCTGGAACATCCCGGCCTCAATCCTAATGCCAGAATGGCAGGCAGCAAGGATGCCATGCGCCTGTGGGACAGCTATCCCACCTATGAAACCTATATCAGCATGATGCAGGATTTTGCCGCTGATTATCCCAGTCTGTGCCGGATCGTGAATGCCGGAACCACTGTGGGTGGCCGTCAGATCCTCTTTGCTGTGATTTCCGATAACGTGAACAACCGTGAAGCCGAACCCAGATTGATGTACACTGCCACCATGCATGGCGATGAAACCGTGGGTTACATCCTGATGCTGCGTTTGATTGATACTCTGCTAAGTGGTTATGGCAGCGATCCCCGGCTTACCAATCTGGTGAACAGTGCCGAACTCTGGATCAATCCCAATGCCAATCCGGATGGAACTTATTACGGAGGCAACAGTACTGTAGCCAGTGCCCGCAGATACAACAATAATGGCTATGATCTGAACCGTAATTTCCCGGATCCCAATGGTGCTCAGTACAGCGGAGCACCCCGGCAAACCGAAACCACTCTGATGATGAACCTGGGCATGGAGCAGCGCTTCCATCTGGTAGCCAATTTCCATGGCGGTGCCGAAGTGGTGAATTACCCGTGGGATCATCAATATACCCTGCACACGGATGACGCCTGGTATCAGAGCATTTCCCGTGCCTATGCCACCAGTGCTCAGAACAACGGCCCGGCAGGTTATCTGGATGATCTGGAAAATGGCATCACAAATGGCGCACAGTGGTATGTTACCACCGGTAACCGCCAGGATTGGACAAATTACGCTGCCAGAGGTCGCGAGGTTACCATCGAAGTATCCAATACCAAGAATCCTGCAGCCAGCACCTTACCAGGCTTTTGGACTTACAATTACGATGCCTTGTTGGGATATCTGGAACAAGGGCTTTACGGCATTCATGGCATCGTCAAAGATGTCTGGGATAATCCCTTGCAGGCTACGATCACGGTGATGAACCATGATGATGCCCTCACTACGGTGCAAAGCCTGGCAGTAAACGGAAGCTTCTATCGTTATCTCAGCCCTGGCACTTATGACCTAAGTATTGCCTGCTCCGGATATGAAGACATTATTGTGGAAGACGTAATCGTCAGCAGCAACCAGGCAACTCCCATTGAAGTGATCTTCGGAGAGTTACCGGCTCAGTTGGATATTCCCCTGCAAAGCGGCTGGAATCAGATCAGCATCAATGTGATCCCGGAAAGTGGTTTGCCCCTGCCTGCTCAGTTGGAAAATCTGCAACAGATCAAATCCGGCAGCTTCAGCTTCAACCCGGATCTGCCAGATCATTTCAATACCCTATCCCAGATCAATCCCGCTGAAGCTTACTGGATCAAGGTCTCTGCTCCCACAACCCTGAGCCTGGAAGGTGATCTCTGCCCCAATGCAGCTATCAATCTGAAAAGTGGCTGGAACTTCGTAGCTTATCTGCCCGGGCAAAGCCTGCCGGTAAACACGGCTCTGGCCAGCATTTCTGCCTTTTTGCAGGAAGTGCGCTGTTATGATCAGCTCTATACCCGCGATCAACTAAGCACAATGGAACCCGGCAAGGCATATTGGATCAATGTGAACCACGATTGCCTCCTGGTATATCCATAACACCCCGAAGTGGTGACATTTATAACCCGGGGTTTCGCTTCACGAAACCCCGGGTTATGGTATAAAGCCCCTAGCGGAGCTTTGGCATAGATTTAGAATAAGGTGTAGCTAAGGCCCAGGCCCAGCATTTCCTTCCATTGCAGATCCGCCACCTGTTCCTTGTCATAACGTAGTTCAAAGATCAGGTTTGCGCTGACCATGCCGAAGAGTTTGGTTGTAAGCACGTTTTCCCAAACCATATCGGTGGATTTCCAATCTTCATTGAGTTCATCAGATTTGGAATTAAACAGAGCTTGATAGAGTTGCAGGCGGCTACGCAGGTCCATTTCCAGGGGTAACTGAATCTTTTGCTTGTATTCGGATACCATTTCCAGACCGCCATCAACAGTAGTTATGGTTTCTTTGGCGCCGGAGCTGGCATCGATCACATCGCGATCAATCTTTTCGCGGAAGGCGGCACCCAGACGGGTTGTGAACAAGCGGTTTTCTTCATCGATGAAGCTGCGGATCACACCAGCGGTTTCCGTAAACAGCATGGGATTGATCAGGCGTGTTTCCTCCTGGGACAGATCCAGAAATTGGGATTCAAAGCGGCCTGCTACAAAGGGATCCACCCAACCCTGCGTGGTGAAACGCAGCATGGATTCCAGATCGATCTTATCGGTGGATTTCTCGGGATGTTCCCAATACTTTTCTGTTTCCGTATTCTGATCAATCCGAGTTTTTTGAGTATGGGTTTGTCCAAACGCCAGTTTCAGAGTATTCTTGTTCTGCAGCCAGCTCTTGAGCTGCTTCTCAGCAGTTGTAGTGGAGTTTGCCACCCAGGTGATATTGCTAAGCTCTGTACCTACCCAAGTATCACTGAAGGCACTTTGCGTAAGGGTAAAGGATATGTTTGAATCCAGTTTCCAGTTTTCTGCACACAATCCCGCAAAAGCTGCCAGGAGAAGGATGATTGTTATTGTCCGTTTCATCATTTATCCCCCTTTATACCCAAATTCCTTTGGAGTTCAACGCCAGTTTTACCTTTTCCATCAAGCTGGCATGGACCTTGCCATAATCCGCATTCTTGACGTGAAGATTTAGTCCAAATATGATTGCACCGGCATTGGCATCAGTGATTACAATCGATGGTGCCGGATCCTTCAAACCATCAGATTCACTCTCGAGAACTGCCCATAAGAGATCGCGTACTGCCGCAATATCAGAATTACCGGGGACATTGACACTGATCTCAACTTTGCGAGTGGGCAAAGAACTGAAGTTCGTAATGGTATCATTGGAAAGCTTGCCATTGGGCACCATTACCTTTCTGCCATCACTGGGAATAATGATAGTCTGGAAGATGCCAATATCGTGGACAACGCCAGTAATCCCCCCTGCGATCACACTATCGCCCACCTTGAAGGGCTTGAAGATCATCAGCATCACACCAGAGCTGAAATTCCCCAATGTTCCCTGTAACGCCATCCCAATTGCCAAAGTAGCAGCACCAAGGATCGCGATAAATGATGTAGTTTGCACTCCCAAACGCGCAATTGCAGCCAAAATGACAAAAATTAACAGAACTCCATACACCAGATTCGTTAGAAACTGCACTACGTTGGCATCCATCTTACCCTTGGATAGCAGTTTCTTGATCACATTGGAAAGAGCTCTCGCTACCCATTTACCTACAATGTAAATAATAATCGCAACTAACAATTTCCCGCCAAAACTGATAATCAGCCCGGGTAAATTGGCGATCATAGTACTTACTTGATCAAACATCATTTCTCCTTTTGCGGAATCTCCGCATTCTCGTTTTCACCTTAACTCCCTAATTTTTCAAATGCCTTTAAGATTAGTATAGCCCATTTATCAAACCGTGCAAAGTATTTCTTTGTGAATAGATTTGCGAGATATTCTGCTTGCAAGGGTTTTTTAATGGCACAAAGCAGATGCCACCACTAACCAGCTCGCCAGTTCAGAAGTCCAACCTGCGTGTGACTGATTGACATATATGATGATAATGGAGCAACTAACCTGGTAGCCAGCATGATCACAGGATAGCGGTTGGACTCCATATCCCCCACACCCGATACTTCAGCCCTAGTTCAGCACTATATCACCCCATAGTCTCCGCATGGCATGCGTGTATTATGGGCTGATATAGTGCTGAAGCCGGGGTGAACCCGGGAGCAGGACATAGGGTTCAAGAAACAAGCTTCAGCCTGGCAGAAGCGGCAAAGCAGCTTATCTGTAAAGGCCTCTGGCTTTTTTTGGCTAGCGGGAGCTTGCCAACTCAGGGCTTGTGCAGACGAGGACATCTGCAATTCTCTCCAGCAAGCTTAAAGATGAAGCTTACACCTCATGTAGCATCGGAATGCTCCATTAGGGCTGAGAAACCCCAGGAAAAAACTGAATTGACAAAAAAAGCCACCTCCGCATAGTGCTCCCAAATACGATCCCAGAGAGGAGTCTCATGCAAAATGACGTTATTAGCTATTTCCTGAGTCTGGTTGCCATTGATAGCGAATCCCGCGATGAACGCAGAATGATCGACACTTTGAAAGCGGATTTGGAAGCTCTTGACTGCACAGTTGAAGAGGATGATTGTCACCACAAGACCGGAGGTAATGCCGGAAACCTTCACGCCATCTTTCCGGGCAGCATACAGAAGCCGCCCATCCTGTTTTGTTCCCATGTAGATACCGTTACCCCCGGAAAAGGAATCAAGGCACAAATTGTGGGCGATAAAATCGTCAGTGATGGCACTACAGTTTTGGGTTCGGATGACAAATCCGGGATTGCTGAAATTATGGTTGCCCTCCATCGGGTGAAACAAAGCGGGAAAGCTCATGCTCCGGTGGAGATCCTCTTTACCATCAGTGAGGAGATTGGCCTCTTGGGAGCCAAGGGTTTTGACAAAAGCAAACTCAAATCCGCACTTGGTTATGCTCTGGATACTCATCGGGTTGGAGAATTGGTACTGGGTGCCCCCTCCCAAAACTCCTTCAAGGCCACATTCCATGGCAAAGAAGCTCACGCTGGAGTGGAACCCGAAAAAGGGCTTAATGCAATCCGCATCGCCTCCGAAGCAATCGCCGCCATGCCTCTGGGACGCATCGATTTTGAAACCACCTGCAATGTCGGAATCATCCAGGGTGGAGAAGCTACAAACATAGTGCCCAATAAAGTCACCATCAAGGGCGAAGCACGTAGCCATAATCCCCAGAAGCTGGAACGGATATGCAATGACATCAGAACTGCCATCCAGAGCACCGTAGCCCGTTATGAAGCACAAGGAGCCCGGGTGGATTTTAACTGCGTGCAAGAATATAAATCCTTCAGTGTCGCCGAAGATGCACCAGTGGTTCAGCTTGCCGTAGCAGCTCTGCGCAAACTGGATATTCCCTTTACCACCGGTAAGGGCGGAGGGGGCAGCGATGCAAATATTCTTACTGCAAACGGAATCCCGATCATCATTACCGGTACAGGCATGGACAAAGTGCACACGGTTAATGAGTGCATCGAACTGGATCAATTGCGCTTGGGTACAGACTTTGTGGAAGAACTAATCTACGGCTACTCCGAGCTTTGATATGACCACAATCTCCCTCATCGGCTATGGTAAGATGGGCAAAATGCTGCAGCAGCTTAGCAGTCAAAGGGATTGCGAGGTTGTCAGCATCATCGATCCCGCTTTACCCAGCACAGAGATCACCCGCGAAAGCCTGAATCAGGCTCAGGTTGCCATTGATTTCAGCCATCCCAGCGTTGTTGTGCAAAACATCGAACACTTGATTGAATTATCCCAAACCTGTGTAATCGGCACCACTGGCTGGAATAGCGAACTGCCCCGGCTCAGGGATCTTGCCCTGAAACACGATATGGGCCTGGTTTATGGTGCCAATTTCTCCCTGGGTCTTAGCCTGTTTTCAAGAGTGCTCAAGAGTGCTGTGCAAATCTTTGACCGCTTTGAGGATTATGACCTGCTGGCCTGGGAAAAACATCACAATCAAAAAGCCGACAGCCCCTCTGGTACTGCCATAGAATTGGCACGCCTTATCCTGGCCAATAGCAGCCGGAAAAGCGAGGTGGTGTATGATAAACTCGATCGCAAGGTGCAGGCGCATGAATTGCATTTTGCCAGCATGAGGGGAGGATACATCCCGGGAACTCATGTATTGAGTTTTGATAGTGAAGCAGACACCATCGAGCTTAGCCACACTGTCCGTTCACGTAGCACCTTTGCCCTGGGAGCTCTGGCTGCTGCCCGCTGGATCGCGGGGAAAAAAGGTGTATTCAGTTTTGAAGATGTGATTGGAGATCTGTTGTGCTGATCCCCTTTGTCAAGATGCAGGCTCAAGGCAATGACTTTGTGATTCTCAACGCATTTGAGCATGCTTTGCCGAAGCTGGATTATGCGGAACTTGCAGCACAGATGTGTCAGCGGAGATTTGCCATCGGTGCGGATGGCCTGGTATTGCTGATGCCAGCAGAGGATGCCGACGCTCAAATGATTATCTACAATTCTGATGGTTCTCGCGCTGAGATGTGTGGCAGCGCCTTAAGATGCGTCTCCCGGCTGAGCGCAGATCACTACCACAAAACCTCGCTAACCATCGCTACCGATAGCGGCATCAAGAGTGCCCGAGTCCTGCCTGGTAGTGAAGGCATCGAAGTGAATCTGGGAAGGGCAAAGCTTATTCACAGTGAGTTTCAGGTAGGTGATTTTGTTGGCGATCTTTTGGATATTGGAAACCCTCATTACGTGCTTTGGCGAGAGGATCTGAGTGATAATCCCCACCTTGCTCATGGAGCATATCTGGAACATCATTCTGCCTTCAGTGTTCCGGTGAATGTCCATTTTGCCCAAGTGCTTTCCCCTGATGAGATCGCAATGAAGATCTGGGAACATGCCTGTGGCGCTACCCTTGCTTGTGGCACAGGAGCTGCCAGCACCGTGTACTCCGGAATTAAACGTGGTCTTTTACAATCCGAGGTAAAGGTCAGAGTACCCGGCGGAATACTGGGAATCCGCCACCAGAAGGATAGTGATGAACTGCTGCTTTGGGGAACTGTAATCCGGGCCTTTGAGGGAACATGGAAAGCTTAGGAAAACACCTGCGTGACTTAAGACAGCAGCGCAATCTATCCTATGAGCAAATCTGGCAGGACATCAGGCTCTCGGAAGCCCATGTGCGGGCGCTGGAGGAAAACCGTCTCTTTGATATCGGTCATTACGGCTATGTGAAAGTCATGGTCTTCAACTATGCCCGCTACCTGGAAGCAAATGTGGATCAGGTGATGGCAGAGTTCCGCATCATGATGCCAGAAACCACCAAAAAGGAGTTTACCCCCCGCCGTACCCTGAAAGAAAAGAAAATCATGCTCTCCACAAACTTCTTGTGGACTGTGGGTATCGTAATCTTTGTAGGTATCCTGGGATCAATCCTGTTAAACGCCTACAGGCAAGGCTGGTTGCAAACCCCAGAACTCTTTGAACGCAAAGAATCCGTTTCTGCAGCCGAAGCTAAACCCAGCGACGAAACCGATAAGCCAGACAGCCTGCGCCTCCGTATGCGCGCACTAAGCGAGTCCATTCCCAGAAATAATACTCTCCAAGATCTGGATGACTCCATACCCCGGGATACTACAGACTACATCGGCAATATTCTGGGTTCCAGCCCCCTTAATGTTCAGATAAACTAAGCTTCTTCTGTCCTGAATTGCCATTTTGATCGATGGCTCCGCTTATACCCAGTTGAATAGACTATCCGTAAATAGCTCCCGCAGTAAATCCCTGCTATAATTCAGGTTCCTGATCACGGGATTCTGTTTCGGTCAATGGATCTGTATCTTCCGCCAAATCCAGATCCGGCAATTTCAGCATTCTCTGACGGCGTTTACGGGCTACCAACAGCATGATGAAAGGCAGAACGAGGAAGATCAACGAGTTCAAGCCCACAATCAGGTATAAATATCCCTGTCGGCGACTGTATTTTTCATAGTTCTGGTTAAAATCATAGAGACTTTGTCCATAGCTGCTGATGAAGGCTTGATTGAAGCTGATTTTGATTTCGTGACGATGACTTGCCGCCACTTGATTCCAAAATGTCTGCCAGGCCTGGGGATGCTTTTCTTCCATAAAGCGCAATGCCATTGCCGAACTGAGATAGAAATGCGGCCAATCATCCTGATTGACAGGATACTGATAACTGGTGCGAAACAGATTTGCAGATTTACCCAGAAAACTCTGTTGAATATACAACAGATATCGCTCATAACCCAATTGCCCGCTGTGATATGTGGCCATCCCCTCATGAAACCAAAGCGGAGTGTTTCGGAAGAGTTGCTCCAGATACCAGTGGATATATTCATGCATCAGGATTTTCAGGTAGTTCTGCTCCACCTGGTCTCCGCTGCGAATGTAAATCCTGCTATCCTTGGAGCTATAGAAGGCATCGCTGAATTCAACGATATCGGTTTTGCCCAGGCTCAATTTCTGATATTCAGTTTGAGAAGTGATGATGTGGATGGCTACTTTTGCCGAAGGATAAATGCCCAGCTTCATCTGAAAATCCCCAATCCGATCTTCCAGCATATCCGCTATCCTGAGCATGGATGGAGAGAGCTGTTCCGGGGAGTAAATCTCCAGACAGCCTGTGCTATGCTGAGGCTGGGTTGCCCCAAGAGATACCCACCCCAACAGCAAGAGCAGGATCAAGCCAGGCAATGCCGATTTACTCAGATTCCAGTGCTTCCCGCGAGAT
>JALNYD010000076.1 GCA_023230025.1 Candidatus Cloacimonadota bacterium
GCCATCATTGCGCACCAACCCCTTGCTATTAGTAACTATATCCTCAATAATGACATTGTCCCATAGAGCATCAGTAATATCAGTAAATTGTATAACTGCATTGCTGCTTGGAAATAAGTTATGCATTCTTAAATTCGTTAAGGATAAACTGACTTCTTTATATCCCCAAAAGGCGCTACTATTAGCTGAATTTGTCGTAGTAATAGACATATCTTTCAAGCTAACATTTGTTTGAAAGAATGATGAGAACACGCTTAAAGAGTAATTACTACTTGGGAAAGCAGGATCATGCTCTCCTGTGACCTGTGTTACATCCATTCCTGAACCTACCACATTAACCCATTGCTTCAGCGATATAGGGAATATTTGCTGGTTGGCAGTGCGGGAATACGTACCTGGCAATACATGTACAGTCTTAGGATTCAAACTGTCCGATGCAATCCTGTAAATTGCTGTCTTGATTGTCTTAAGGGCTGTGGCTGGACTTAGCCCGTCATTAACATCTTCCCCATCAGGAGAAACATAGAGATCATTGTTGATCTCCTCATGATGTGCTCTCTGAGCACTAATAATGAGTTGGTAATCTCCTCCGGTAGTTCGGAAAGCTGTAGCATAATAGGTACTGGGGGTTAAAACTGAAAACATATCTAAGGGAATATTCAAATCACTACTAATAGAATGTGCAACTATGTCCTGTCCATGTCCTGCTGTGTTATTGTAGATTGAACAGAGGTTAACAGGATCAAAAGTTACATTTACTGAACCCATATAACCATTGACATAAATCCCTCCGCCAGAATTATAGGCATAATTGTCATATATGTTTACACCAGATAAATATGTTGAACATTGCAGTGCAACTACTCCACCTCCCGATCTTGCTTTATTGCCATATATGGCGCAATTTACTATGGTCGAAGATGAATTTGTAGATAAGCTAACCCCTCCGCCACCACCTGTGATTCTCCCATTAGTTATTGAAAAACCTCTGACTACTATTCCTTGTATATTGGAATAAATCCGAACACAAAATGATAACTGTCTTCCATCAATAACGGTGGAATCAACGTAAGCTAGATTATTTGTATAATACTCTTGGCTTATCAAAGTAAGGTTGTTTGTCTGGATTATAATGTTCTCCAGATACCTACCCGGATAGACAAGTATGGTATCGCCAGGAGCAGATTCATTTATTGCTGCTTGGATAGAAGTATATTGCCCAGCTCCGTCAATATCTACTATGCGGGTGAGAGCTTCAAGCGCAGGTAAAAGTGACATTATGGTCACCAAAAATGCCAGAATTCTTAGTCTCATGTTGCTTCTCTTAAAGATAGGGAAGGGAGTAATTCCCTCCCCTGTACTTTTATCTATTTTAGCATCATTACTTTCCTAACTGTTGATGTCCTGCCTGTTTCAATTCTGACAAAATACAGACCGGAGCTAACACTACGGTTTCCGTTATCCTTTCCGTCCCATACGACTTTATGAAACCCTCTTGGCAAACTGCCGTTTATCAGTTCACGCACCCGCTGTCCACGGGTGTTATAAACCGATAAACGCACTATCCCTTCCTCTGGGATGGACAATGCAATCGTGGTTGAAGGGTTGAAGGGATTGGGGTAATTCGTCACATCCAATTTTGTGGGGACAGGAACGTTATCTACATCTGATAAATCCGATTTAGCCAGTATATCACCCCATAACTGCTCAACAGTTTGTCTTGCGTCTTTTAGTGAAGTGATGTTCAGCCCATTTGCGAGATAGGTCAGGCCGCTATACGACCCCTTTCCCAGATCATCATAATACATATCTTCAAGCGTATAAGCAATATCGAGACGGCACAACAGCGAATCCAGTTCTGTTGTGGATAACTGCAGTTGCAGATCATATTCCTGTAAAGCTTGTTGGTACTGGCCGTCAAACCTCTCGATCATGATACTTTTGATTTGGGCATTCTTAACCAAGATACTATCGTCACAAGCAACTAAGTAGGCATCGTAGAGAGTTCTTAACTCACTTAGCAGACCTGGAGAGTCAGAATATATGGAATTCAAACGCCCCAAACTTTGCAGAGCATACAGGCTGTCTGGCTCTGTTACAACAATTGTTGAATAAAGCTGCTTAGCCAAGGCTGTATCACCGCTTTCCTCCGCTGCTAACGCCTGTTTAAATAGATTATCATAGACATGAGGGAAGAATGTATTGGGCTCAGTACTATAAGGATCATATACAACATCCCATCCCAAGGGATACATCCACTGTCTGATTCCAAAGGGGTTGGTGCTGCCCCAATAGTTGTTTCTAGCCATCAGTTGCTTGATTCTGCCAGTAGAATCATAGAACAACGAATACCCTAACCCATCAGCGTTGATGTCATTGCGGGCATCGTCTATAATAGGGTATGAGTCACTTTCGAGTCTGATTTCCGGTCTGGATAGACCATTATGTTCCGTGAACGAGATATTGCAACTCTTGACGATTGGCTCTGAACCCCGGACTAAATACAGACCCGCTCTTTTGTTATTGTGTATGTCATTTAAAGCAATTTTTGTGTTACTGTTGTAGAGCAGCATTCCAATGCCGTTTTGAGTTATCTCGTTATTCTGAATGTGTCCCAAATCGCTGGTAGTATAGTTGTTTGATATCACAATCCCGTATGTATTATTTTGGATCAGAGACCCATCAATTGAGAAAGGAGTTCCCGTTTCAATAGATATTCCTTGGTGGCAATCACTTATTTCACTGTTAGAGATCGTTGAGTTACCTCTGATCTGTATTCCGGTGTTGGCACCAGTAACTACGGTGCCATCGCAAATTAAACTTCCATCACGGTAAGTAATGATGCCAGACCATTGTTGCGATGCTGAGCCGATGCTGACTGTGCGGGAAGCCCCGCCGCTGATATTCAAAGCGCCATGATTCGAGATACCCACTCCATCTGAAACCAGCATTGAGCTGTTGGGATGGACATCCATACTTGCACAGTTGTTGATTGTGATCGAGCCAGTTATGGAGACATCTCCCTGAATGTTTAAATCGGTGTTTAAGTTTGTACTCGGGATTTCACCTTTTACAATAACCAATTCATCGTTAATCAGTCCGGTAGCATTTAAGTCTTCCCAGCTATAGTTTACGTAGAAATAATGGTCATCGTATGCCAATGATTGAACAATGTTTGTGGTGAAATACCGATATTCAGGATCGTCGGGATAAGGAATGGGTTCAGGAATCTGTGGTTCAAGCTGTGTGCGCATTATCGCTGAAAACAGACTTGGGTCAGCACCTGATCTATATATCTTAAATCTTGGAAACGAAATTGCGGTTCCATGGAAAACGACTGCAAGCTCATCTCCCTTGTATGTCGAAGTAACCCCTTTTACTTCACCATTAAACAACTCAAACAGCGCTGTGTCATTAGCTCGTAGATAATCTCCATCTAACAAGACCATTGAACGATCCAGCGCAATTGGATTTGCTGTTAAATACCTTGTTGCAACGAACATTCTTCCGTTGGTTTCAATGGTTGCATTCGATAACTCAATCGCTTGATCTTCTCCATTAGTACAGCCAATGTACGTAATTGTATTGATTGTTGGGTCAGTTCTTGAGATGCCCGATATCACTGTGCAAAAACTTGCATCTTCCTCAGTTTGTGATAGTATTACTCTAGATGCTGAATTATATCTAGGAGCTATTATTGTTAGAAATCTTGGATGCTGGACTCCAGCAGCAACCTGTCTTCCCTGTAAATGGTTATCATTTTGCAATCCTAAGCTTGGGTCATTGGGAAGGTTAAGTGATGTATCCAAGATTATCGAATAGTTCGGCGAATACGATCCGCAAGCTATATCGACATATTCTAAATCTGTATCATAGCCTTGTGTTATTGAAAAAACATTACCATTCAACACCACATCGTCAGCTGAATCACGCCTTTTCCCAAAATGCAATAGATTCCAATAGTCGTAAAAGTTCTCATCGTCTATTGATTCTACATCATCATATACAACAAACAAATCATCGTCCCGAATAAATGATCTTGATAAGCGAGCAATTACGTTTTGCTGAGCGAGGGGTTGGTTGTAATCATCCGCATTACGGTATCCAAGCCTCAACTTCAGAAAATCTAGGTCTGGACTCTTCTGAAAGTAATCTCTAATACAAGGGTCTTCTATCATTTGCTCTTCAGTAACAGATTCACTCTGATAGTAGTTAAAAGCACTGATTGGGCGGTAAACGCCATCCAAATTGTTTACAAGATTGGATAAAACTGTAGCAGAGGGGTATACTAAAAGCATATTGTGCGCATAAGGAGATCGGCAATATGTTCTTCCGTTAGTCCATCCATATCGATAATACCCAGGATCAATTAGAACTCGATTCCCTTTATAGAAGAAGGAGAAGCTTGATTGATCAGCTTGACCATGATAACCAGAAAAACTATTCTCGTGGACTATTTGCATTGTAGGCTTTAATCGGTACGTATCACTTGTCAGCGATGAGTTGAAAGGAATCTTTGAAAGCACAGAAAATTCGGAATTCGACCATGACCCCGAACCAATAGTACTAGGGACCTCGGTGCTGTTTAATATTTTGGGTTGTTTATAAGGACTAGAGAAATATAAGACAAAAAAATCACTGTATGGAAGAGCATTGCCATAGTTGATGCATCCAGATAAAATACCATTTAAGTCTCTTTTTGTGCGTAAGTACCATGAGCATTTTGTGCCAAGGCTCAGAGTGTTAGATGTATTTTGATAGAAAGAATATGCAATACAAGGATTTGTTTTCAGAAGATGTTGCGAATCATTATATGCCCAGTCTTCTCCAGAAGGAGAGATCTTCTGAGCCATATCACATGTCCACGACACAATTTTTGGATTGTTGAAATAGTTTACGCTTCCGTTAGAGAGCCTTTTTCTCGCCACAAAATACGGTGCTAGTTGTTGCATGAGAAATCCCATATACCCCATGCTCTCGAAATATGCTCCGCTTTTCGAAGTATGAAAATCCAACATACCTGTCTTCTGATATTCAGGTAAAAATGTGACAGGTACATTAGCCGAACCCAATAGGTCATCTACTTCAGAAACGATGCTCGACATCTCGTCATGCAGACCTGGATCTGTAGCGGATAACAACAGTGCCGTTAAACCTAATGCACCGTACATGCCTAACCTATATTGTATCATGCTGAAACCAGGATAATCGGGTTGGTGTGTGCTTGGAAGGTCATGAGCCCAATACCCATGTTTGTATTGATTATAATTCGGATAACTGCCAGGATTGTTAAATATTGAGTCATAATACGCATCAGTTTCCAACATCAGATCTTTACACATTATCATTATGTTTTTTAGTTTGCTAAGGTTTGAGTGATACACATTGCTTGTGTCCATTTCGCTGTAATAATAGTACAAGCAATCGTATAACATCGATGTGCTTATGGCTAAATAGCTTAGATGAAGAGCTCTAGATGTACCTTCAACGGATGTGTCTTTGAACGAGTCCTCTAAAATGTTCAAGTAATCATCCGAAATGGAGTATAGCTCGCCGTTAATGCCGCTAATAGCAGATAACTGGTTTGTTCCAAACATTGCGCTTTTAAGATATCCACGTACTGAATTACGGATGTGTTCATAGTCTGTTCCGATAGCGTAGGATGGCGGATTCAATTCTTCTACTTCCTGTTGGGTGCCATCCGATCGATATGGAACCAAGAATTGATCGTAATACTCACTCGATGGGTTGTTTATCGAGTTTCTTATATCAACTAATGTCTGGGCATTAATAGTGATGGTACGATCTATTAATGTCTGAGCGTACATGAAACCACATAAAGTAATCGATAATGCGAAAAGAACATGTTTTTCATTATAGCCTCCTATTTAATGAGTATAAGTTTTACAGTGTTGCTTGGATTGAGCGAATCCCGAACCAAGTATATACCTGCAGGGCATATCTTGCCATTGCTATCCTTCCTATCCCATACTATCTTAATGGTTGAATCAAACGTGTTGTTAGACTTTAAGCAACTTACTTTCTGGCCTCTGATATTGTAGACTTCAATTTCGATAACTCTTCTTCTATCCTGCGCGTCAATCTTGAGTTCGATGGTTGGGAAATCATGCGTTGGATTTGGATAGGCATTGATAGTTTGTGTATTTGGGATATTTAGTTCGTCCAAGTTCGACACCTGTCCATTTGGCAATAGCTTAACCGCAACAATATTCGTGACTCCTGTAGTCCCAACAAAGAAAATACACCCCTGTTGATCCATTTTTATGTTTTCTAATATCGGTGGTGGCGATGGAAAACTTAACCCAATCGTGTCATATGCAACTGACCAAACTTCCGATAGGAATTGGTTGAATTTGGTTATCCTGATAGATCTGATGATATCGCACCCTAGTAATATAAAATATTCCGAAGAACTTACTACTGAGCATAAATAGTACATTTCCGATCCAAGGTTATAAGTCTGCGAATTGCCCGAGATATCTATTGATGTAATTAATGTGTTATGATTACCGTCGCTGGAGTCAACAGTAAAAACTGACAAGAAATCAGAATTTTGGAACATAGTAGCTCCATAATACTGATCGCTGCCACCGATATTGTATCGGTTGATGATGGAACCGTTCATATCCGTGTGTAATATGCTGATATTCTCCGAGTTTAGATAGCACGCGACATGTAATGAGTTGTCGTCTCTTTGCACCAGGTTAACAGCATTAGTGTCGAAATCATACTCCTGAGTATCAGGTGGATAATATGTTGCCGCCAAAGAATCTCCAACTGAGCTTAATCGAAACAACGCTGCGCCGAATCCATAAGAAGAAGTTAGACCAATTCTACCGCAAGCTACAATCTCACCATTATCCAAGCGTATGCCTTTGTTAAATCTCGGGTTCCCGTATTGATTGTTAACAAATGTTTTATGCTCACGCAGAGTAAAAGAACCGTTTGCATCAATGAACCCTACCCGATAACCGGATGGTTTGCCCATAACAAAGTGTACAACGTCGTTTTGCTCAATCCCTACCCCAATAATATTTTCATAAATAATATCAATCACCCGATGCCACAGCAGGTTGCCTTGGGAATCGAGTCTGATAATTATTGGTACAAAAAACCATGGCATCGGATCCTCAATAAAACCAGCATCTCCAAGTATCACCAAGCCATTATCAGAGCAGACATAAATTGTTTTGGGCGTAAATTCCCTCAGATAACCCAACTCAAGTTCATGAATAGTAAATGATCTTAAATATCCAGTTTGTGCATGGCAAGCAATGTAGAAAATCAGACCGATTAATGAAACAAGCATTTTTCGCATAGAATCCCTGCTATTTATTCTTTTGCTGATTCGTGAGTACGATAACGTCATATCTCTTGATAAGTTAACGAGTATTCGTTTAGCCATTGTAACTCCTTTTAAAAGTCTAGTTAACATACGAGCACGAAAACACATCAACACAAATCAAAACAAAAATAGATTCAACTCAACAAAACTAGTTACACAAGTAAGTTCTAAATCTACTCATTTGTCATGCTCTTATAAAGTAATCGTAGGTCAGAAAAAAGCAAACTCAATTTCAAGAAATCGTTTTCCTCTCTCATCATTGCTCACCTGATTTGTCAGCATACAGGCTAGTGCTTTCCTCGCTCCTGATCAATGATCACATCGCAAGCAAGGAGTAAGCATGAGCGAAGCGTTGATATCTCCAATGGATGTGTTTACCGCTATGCTTTGTGGAAAAGTCACAACATAATTCCAAGCATGAAAAGAACAATTGGAAAGTGTTTCATCTAACCTCCTAATTGATTTTGCAAATTTTGTAAACTCGGTTTTTCCTCTCTCCGGAACGTATCAGATAGATGCCACGTGGACAGGATAGCCCGGCATCGTCTTTGCCGTCCCAGTTTGCTTCTCTGTTTGACAGCTTAAGAGTTCGGACAAGCTGCCCTTTGATGTTGAAGATATCTATACTCGCGTTAAGAAGCGATGGATCATCATTAGTGGCTTTGATTGTTATGAGGTTTGTCATCGGGTTGGGATAAGCAGTTAATAGGTTCACCGGTGAAGTCTGCACGTCATCTTGAACTGGCACCTGCCCGTTGGGAAGAAGCTTGATTATTACCTGCTGCCCTGAGTTACCCCATGCCCAATATACACAGCCCAGTGAATCAAGACCAAGCAACGCTGTTGAGAATGAGCCAAATCCATCCCCAATATAGGGACATATATTATCTCCTGGATGATTCCATGTCCAGGATAACTCGCCGGACAAAGAGAGATTTACAAGCGTGCCATTGAAAGCTGTCCCACAGATATAAATGCCATTTTGATAAGTAAACAATGACGAAACACTTCTGATAACGTTATTGTCAAGCTCGAATAATAAAGTCAATTCATGACCTAATAAACGGAAAACCTTGACCATCACATTTGGAAAGAAGCCGAATGAGCTAGCAAGTAGATAAGATCCGTCGGTATAGCTACGCCCTAAAGCCAGGCACGAATACACATTTAAATAATTATCTGGAACATTAATCCTGTTAACAATCTCCCCATTTCCATTTACTTCAATAATTGACCCTAAGCTCGTATGTAACGAACAGGTAATCAGAAAATTGCCATTATCCATCAAAGCCAGATCGTATGCCTCAGCTTCATGGTATTGACTCCCCTGATCCACAGGCCAGAAGGCAGTAGCAAGGGTATCTCCAGTTGCGGTAAACCGGAAAAAGCAAGCGGATGATACATCGTAATTCTGGGATGCCTTGCCGACAGCGACAATGTCACCGTTGAGTGTACGAAGCGCTTTGTTGAATGTTATTCCCATTAATGGAATCTCAAATGGAATTGATAGGAAATTTATTACTCCAGCACTGGATATGCTCCCCACTTGAATAATACTCCCGCCAAAACACGTTATTATAAAGGTAACTCTGTCGTCATTGTCTATATCAACCCCGGTAATCGATATATATTGGTATATCCCAGGGTCAATATAACGTCTCCACTGTAGGTTACCCTGGGGATCGAGCTTAGTAATAGCAATTGTCATGTAATGGAACTCCTCAAGATTATCAGAGTTTCCCAATACTACAACGCTGTTATCAGAACATACATAAATTGATCTGGAAGCATAAGAGGAATTGAGTTCCTGCGTATATACATACCCGTTCTGAGCATGTATTGAGTTACATACAAGCCATAATACTACTAAAGTCGCAATGAGATGAATCGATATTTTCATCAGGTCGCCTCACATTATCATATTTTAATGAGCCACGCAACTTTGGCTGCTAGCACCATTTTTTTGTCATACAATTGGCTTATCCTGGGGTCTCATGTCCATTCGACATATACTCTCAAGTTTACAGAGTTTTAACCTAGCTGTTCGATTTGATCTATGTGGCATTATCACCAGAATGTACAGAAACTGAGGGTCGATTCAAAATCACGCTTGAACATCAGAAGGGCTCGTTATCCTTGGATTTACACTAATACGGTACAAATTATGACGTTCAGATATCAAAGTAATCGACATATAAAAAAATGCAAATTGAATTTGATTTTTTACAATATCTGTCTCATCCTTGCCCATCCTGATTTGTCAGCATACAGGCTAGTGCTTTCCTGGCTCCGGATCAATGAACACATCGCAAGCAAGGAGTAAGCATGAGCGAAGCATTGATGAACCGAATCAAAGCTTAGTTAGTCAGACATGAGGGTCTGCGACTGAAGGTATACCGTTGCACAGCAGGTATGCTGACCTTCGGTATCGGCCGCAGTCTTGATTACTTTGTAGCACGCAGATGACGCAGATCGAACGGATAAACGCAGATTTATGTATCTTAATGGCCTTTTACAGGAGTTGCCATGCCTAAGCAGGACTCAAGTAACCTGGATGAGATCATGGTAGAAGTTTACAGAGCTATCTATTCCGCTCTGGAGAGCCGTCTGCATTTGATCGGTTCTGTGATCGATGTCGAGTCCCGCAAGGAGATTCTGGCACAGCAGATTTGCGATAAGAGCGACTTCTATGTCAATACCGGTTATCTGCTTCAAACCACCGATACAGCCATGATCCTGACAAGTGGCAAGTGCGAGCTTACTCAAAGCCGCTGGCAAGAAGTGATGGGCTCGAATCCAGCGACTGGATATGGAAGCACTTCCGATAGACCAGTGTAATATCACCTGGTAAAGCATATTGAAGTACTGTAATCTGCGCAGTATAGCTGAGGCGCTTTCTCCGGTTTATACAATCAAGTGAACATCAAATCCAGAAAAATGGGGAAAGGTTCCAGATTTAACTTGGGATCCTGTGGTTTGTGACTGGAGCGCCGATGGATATCGCTTACTAACAGAAGCTGAGTGGGAGTATGCTGCCAGGGGTGCAACAAACACCCGGGTTTACCTTTATTGCGGTTCTGATATTCTATCCGAAGTTGCCTGGTGACTTGATGCCGTCTAGCAGTCAGGAGCAGGAAGTGGTAATCATGTGGACAGATTCCCCACTGTAGAGATATTCCACATATTCAAAGGCATTAAAAGCAAGATATCTGGCTAGCTCAGCAGCTTATATCTCTCTGATATCAAAGATTATAACAAGGCTACACATGGTCGGGGAAGGATTTGGCACACTTTCTGCAACAATTAGAGCTACACAGCGTCAGTCCGCTTGACTAATGTACGTGAAAACA
>JALNYD010000077.1 GCA_023230025.1 Candidatus Cloacimonadota bacterium
CCTTTTTCTGTTGGGATGTCGTCTAATGGTAGGACAGCGGACTCTGGCTCCGTATGTGAGGGTTCAAATCCTTCCATCCCAGCCAATATAAAAAACCCGGCCTTGCGCCGGGTTTTTTGTTATATGACAAGATCAGGTTTGCTATTTCATCAGGGTCAGTTTGCGGATGCTGCTACCTGATTCACTTTTTACTTTCAACAGATAGATTCCATTTCCCTGGGGTGCCCCCTGCTGATCAACCCCGTGCCACACAAAGCTATGATCTCCCTCATTCAGGATGCCATTGTTCAAGGAATATACCAATTGTCCCTTCAGGTTGTAGATCGCCGCTTTAACCATCCCGGTTTGGGGTATGTTCAGCATAATCGTGGTGCTGGGATTGAAAGGATTAGGGTAGTTTTGCACGCTTAGAACTGCAGCAGGGAATTGCTCCTCACTAGATGTTGAGGGAGACAGCAGAATTACTCCATTGGGTGCGCTGGAAACGGCAGTTTCGTTGTAATAGAAATTGCTCATTGAAACCACGGTGGGAATATTGGTGCTCCCATTCCCAATGGCCAGAAAGCGGGGAATCACCAAAAGGTCGATGGATCCAGTTATCGGGCTTTGAGAATCAAAGGATATGCGCACAAGTCCCGGGCTCAGGATTTCACTCTGCAGATCACCCTCGATTTCGGAAAGAGTCCCTTCGGTGATGGCATCATGAAACTGCACTTTTTGTGGATCAAAACTGAGTTCAAACTCATAATGCTGAACGTTCCATGAGGGTAATAGATAACTGGTGTTGACCGGCAGGGAGGCCAGAGTGTTGTATCCAACGTGCATGGCATTTGTCATGGTGATCCGGCTATCCGCCATATTTTCAACAGCGGCATCGATGGAAACCATCAGGGGTTCAGTATTGCTAAGCATCTGTCCATTGTAGCTCATATCCACAGGCATGAAGAGAAACTCCCCGGGTTCGATACTCTGGAAATGCACATTCAGTAATCTTCCTCCACCAAAGAGTGGCGTGGAACGATCCCAAGTGATATGCAGATAGCCAGGTTGGGAGGCATCAACCGTGAGATTTCCGCCTTCGGCAATTGTCCCCGTTAGATCGGCACCAATGTATTCCAGGGTATTGTGTTCATAGAAAATGCTGAGGCTATAGTCTTGCACATTCCAGCTATTCAGCACAGGATATGTATTCACATATAACTCAAAGGGATCACCCGCCATGCAGTTCTGAGCTTCAAGCTGAATGCGGGGTTGAGTGATGGTATAATTTCCTGGTACAGCATTGGTAATTGCAGCCTGATAGTAGGTAAGAGTGTTGCCGCCGGCAACGATGGAGTTTAGATAGAAATATCCATTGTAGGAGCCGCCCCAGCCCAGGTTGAAGTGAAAATAGTTCGTGCCTTGATAGCCATCACAGTTCCAGGCATGACCAACCTCGGTGCCAGAGCCGCTGTAATACATTGGCACACCATTATCAAGCTGTTCTTTTAGCAGGTCTTCCCAGGCGGTAGAGCTATAGTCGGCTTTCTGCACGTACGTTGCATTGGGATATGAGAAATAGTTCACAAAAGCATTCTGGGCCCGCATACCGTTTGATCCTGATCCGTCCGGAGCAAAGTTCATCTCTACTCCCACGGCACAGTGGTAAAGCAGGGTGGCAACTGGGATGTTCAGAGATCCCACCGCATCCGGCATTTCATCCCAAAGATAAGTGGTTGCACCAAAATTAGCACTCTGATAGCCATATCCATAGGCATAATAGTTGTTGGATCCGGTGCCCTGAATGGGTTTGTTCCAATATTTCATCATCTGCGCCATAGCCGAGGCTACGCAGCCGGCATAAACGTGACCGCCAGGGCCTTCAGCATCTTCAGGACACAGCGCATTATAGGGATAATCCTGATTCCAGGTAGTGGAAAGCAGAGGGCTCACCTCGCCATCCCGATCAAAGGAGTTAAATGAATTGGCCGCTACTTCGCTCCACAACTCTTTGTTTTCAATTATATCCAGCTTGCTGTTACGGGCATAACGGACGTCACTGGCATAACTCTCCAGGATCATTTTGAAGGCTGGAGGCATGTCGGATTTTTCCTTAAGAGAAAGGGAAGAGTAAGCCAGAACCGGACGCAGATTGTCATCTGCAGGAACGACGGCATAAGAGCCATTGGCGAAATAGACAAGATAGAGTTCGGGTAGCTCTGTGTCGTCATGATCCAGACAGGTATCCAGACCCTTGATCTGCAAATCGTGATAACATTGGATTTCATCCAATTGCAGGGATCTTTGCGGTTGCCAGTATTGCAGCCAGTTTTGCGCCACTTCCAGGGCTTTTCCGGAATCCACGAAATCCGCTGAAAGTGAAAAGCATATCAAGAGCAGAATGCCCGATATTATTAAAGCTTTAGAGTTGTGGAAATACATCTTTCCTCCATAGTATTCAATTATCAGTCGCTTGATCTACAAACATGCAATATTCATACCATAACTCAGATTGATGCCACTGGAGTTCACATGATAGCCCATAGGATTTGACACGTCTCGTGTCCAACGAGGCCATAGGCCGAGAAAAACAAGCCTCTGCGATGCTTCAGCAACCGAGACTGGCAATCCTATCCCTCGACCTTCATTGTCAGTGGCGAAGGTTGGCTTACTATTAAGCTCATTTGGCCATCTCTAATCTCCTAAGAGTAAGTATTTATGAGGTCAAATGGATTTCCAGTTGCTGTCATGGATTGATCCCGGATGGTGTCCACCAACGACTGGTAGTAACGGTGATGGATGGGGTGGGCGGCTCAAACTCCGTGGTCATACAAAAAAAGGCGGGATTAACCGCCATTGAACATTATCTGTTTTGTTAGTATCTGCGATTAGATATCCTTGCAAGACAGATACAAATCTCGTGCCGCTTCAGCCGCTTTTGCTGCAAAGTCATTGCCTTTTCCGGCAAAGATGATGCCCCGGGAGCTATTGATCAGGATGCGGGGTTCGGCTTTGCTGTGAATGGCATGTTGTAATACGGCCTGAAGGTCACCTCCCTGTGCGCCCACTCCGGGAATCAGAAAGATGCGTCCGGGTAAGAGCTTGCGCATCTGTGCCAGATCAGAGCTTTGGGTGGCTCCAACTACTGCGCCGATCCTTTGGGGGTCAAAGCCATTGATCCAATCTGCCACCTGCTGTTTCATGTTCACTTTGTGAAAGAAATCTTCAGCACTGGGATTTGAGGTCAGAGCCAAAGCAAAAGCAAAGCTATGCTCCAGCTCGAGTAGAGGCTTCAGGACGTCAGAGCCCATCAGGGGATTGATGGTTATGGCATCCACCTTGAGATCTTTGAAGAATGCTGTGACATAACCTGCCATCGTGCTTCCGATATCGCCAACCTTACAATCCAGGATCACCGGGATCTCTGCCGGGATGTGCTGCACTGTCTGATACAACGCTTCCAGTCCCCGCACTCCATCGGCCAGATAAAAGGCGAGATTGGGTTTGTATGCAGTGGCATAATCCCGCGTGGCGTCGATTATTGCGCGATTGAACTCCCAAATGGGATTTCGGGCTGAGTCAAGGCAGGGAGGGAGCTTATCCAGTTGAGAATCCAGGCCGATGCAGACCTGGCTTCTCAACTGTTGATAGCGCTCGTAGTACTTAGACCAGAACGATTTTGACACTATCTTCTCCATCAATATCGACGAGGGATACTTTGATGATTTCTTCCTTGGAAGTAGGCACATTCTTGCCCACGTAATCGGCTTTGATGGGCAATTCCCGGTGTCCGCGATCAATTAGAACAGCCAGTTGTATTTGTTTGGGACGACCAAAATCCATCAGGGCGTCTATTGCCGCACGCACAGTTCTGCCCGTATAGAGCACGTCATCAACCAGAACCACAATGGCATCCTCAATTTCAAAATCCAATTGAGAGCCCTTGATCACCGGCTGATGCGAGATGGTGGATAGATCATCCCGATACAGGGTGATATCCAGAATCCCCACAGGAACTTCCTGATTGGAGATCAGCTTCAGATAGTCCGAAAGCCTTTCTGCAATTGGCACTCCGCGGGAGCGGATGCCAACCAGGCGGATCTTTTCCAGTCCCCGGTTTTGCTCAATGATTTCATGCGCCATGCGCTGAATACTGCGCTCCATCTGAGCGCTATCCATGATCTGGCTTTTCACCTGCATGATAAACTCCTATTCTGGTTTAAGGATAGCCAGCACATCGCCTTTGCTGACGTTTGCCCCGGCTGAAAGCGGAGCTGCAACCAAGATTCCGTCCACCGGGGAAGGAATATTATTATACATCTTCATAGCTTCAAGCACCAGGAGAGTTTCACCGTGTTTGATCTTGTCGCCGACCTGCTTTTCATATTTCACCAGCATTCCGGGCATGGGAGCGGTGATGCTTTCTCCAGCTTCAGTGCTGGCGGGACTGGGAGGTGCAGGGGAAGCTGCTACGGGAGTGCTTGGTTTGGGAGTGCTTGGTGCAGGAGTGCTTGGTGCGGGAGTGCTTGGTGCGGGAGTTGCCGGACGGCTGGAGATCACCCGGGGAGCTCCGCCCTTTTCTGCAACTTCCACCAGGTAATAGCTGCCATCTACAAACACATCAAATTGACGGGCATCTTCTGGTTTGGCAGGAGCTTCCGGCTTTTCAATCAGCTTGCCGGCTTTGGCTTTGGCGATCAATTCCTGCTGAGCTTTCACTTCTTCCAGACTGATGGCTTTCATATCATCAGGCATGGGATCCATGCCATATTTGATTTTGAGGAACTTCTTACCGGTCACATTGTACAGGGCAACGATCAATTGATCGTCAAGGTTTTTGGCCAGACCTTCGGTTTCTTTCTTGACCTGATCCATGGCGGGGGGGATTACATCGCCAGGACGCACGGTGATGGGAGTCTCGCCTTTGGGATATCCCTTCAGTGCTTTGGCTTGCACATCTTTATCGATGGGCAGTGTGGTCTTGCCATAGAGCCCATAGCAGAGATCCTTCACTTGTTCGGTGATACGGGCATATTCGCCGTCCTTGCTATCAAAGAGGGCGTTGTTTACGGCTTGAATACCCACAATCTGTGAGGTGGGCGTCACCAGAGGAATCTGTCCCAATTCTTTACGTACTTTTGGGATTTCGGCAAACACATCATCCAGTTTGTCCAGAGCATCCATTTGGCGCAGTTGATTCACCAGATTGGAAAGCATGCCGCCGGGAGTCTGATGAATGATCACGTCGGTATCGATGATGCTGAACTTTGTGTTGTCGGCAAATTGCAGATATTTGGGAATATCCTTTTCCATTTCCTTGCCGATCTTGTTCAGCAGTCTAATATCCATGCCGGTATCGCGGTTTGTGCCCAGAAGCGAGATCACCAAAGGTTCCACACCGGGGTGAGAGGTTCTGAAGGCATAGGGTCCCATGCAGGTATCGATGATATCCACACCGGCTTCAATGGCTTTGAACAGGGAGAGATCACCCATTCCGGAGGTGAAGTGGGTGTGCAGGTGAATGGGGACTCTGACTGCTTTCTTGAGCGCTTTGACAAGTTCATAGGCATCATAGGGAGCGATTAGTCCAGCCATATCTTTGATGCATACGCTATCGGCACCCATTTCTTCCAATTGTTTGGCTTTATTCACATAATAATCAATGTTATAGATATCTCCGCCCATACGTTGCTCGGTGAGCGAATAGCAAATGGTGCCCTGGAAGTGCTTTTTATTCTTCTTGATGATCTTCACGGCGGTCTGGAAATTGCGGAAATCGTTCAGAGCGTCAAAGACGCGGAAGATATCGATGCCATTATCGCAGGCACGCTGGGTAAATGCTTCCACCACGTCGTCGGCATAGTTCTGATATCCAACCAGGTTCTGTCCGCGCAGCAACATGGAAAACGGGGTTTTGGTGATGTGCTTTTTCAGAGTCCGGATCCGCTCCCAAGGGTCTTCGCCCAGATAGCGGTGCATGGTGTCAAAAGTGGCTCCACCCCACACTTCCATGGAGTAATAACCTACACTGTCCATGAGCTCTGCCACATGCAGAAGATCTTCCGTACGCCCACGGGTGGCAAATAGTGATTGATGACCATCTCTGAAACTGAGGTCCTGTATCTTTATCGGATTGGCGGCTTTGGGACGATCCGCTTCATAGCGCATCGTGGTCTGTTCGAGGATGCCGTGTTTATCCATGTTTGCTCCTTTTATCTGCTTCTTTTTATAATTCTGCGTTGAGTTATATCGCGATATTGCATTGTAAGACTGCGTCCATAGGCAGCCCAGGGATGGCTGGGATTGCCATAAACCGGACTGCGATAGAGAATCTGCGTATCTTCTGAATTGATCATTGCCAGCACAGCGGAAATTGCAGCTAGTTCACGTTTATCTTTCATATGTCAGATCCTTTAGGCAGGGATGTTGCCGTGCTTTTTGGGCGGCAGGCTTTCGCTTTTTGTGCTCAAGATTTCCAGTGCATCCACCAGGCGTTTTCTGGTTTCTGATGGCAGGATCACAGCATCCACATAGCCACGAGAGGCAGCTACGTAGGGATTATTGAATTGCTCTTCATAGATCCCGATCATTTCGGCACGTTTGGCAGCTTGATCTTCTGCTCCGGCAATTTCTTTGCGGAAGATGATATTGGCTGCACCCTGAGCGCCCATCACGGCGATCTCTGCAGTAGGCCAGGCAAATACCATATCTGCACCCAAATGCCGTGAGCTCATGGCGATGTAACTTCCACCATAATCCTTGCGGGTTACTACTGTGAGTTTGGGCACTGTGGCTTCCGAATAGCACCACAAGAGCTTGGCTCCATGCCGGATGATGCCGCTGTGTTCCTGATGCGTTCCGGGAAGATAGCCGGGAACATCCACAAAGGTGATCAGCGGAATATTGAAGGCATCGCAAAAGCGGATGAAGCGCGTGGCCTTATCCGAGGCATCGATATCCAGACAACCTGCCAGCACGGAGGGTTGATTGGCTACAATGCCAACACTGTGCCCATTGAGGCGGGCAAAACCCACAATCATGTTCTGAGCATAATAATAATGCGGTTCAAAGAATACACCATTATCCACAACACTCCTGATCACATCCCGCATATCATAACTCATCCGCGGGCTATCCGGTATGATGCTGTCCAATTCAGGGCAGATCCTCCAGGGATCATCGGTATTCTCGGTGCGGGGGGCATCTTCCATATTGTTCGAGGGTAAAAAGGAAAGCAGGATTTTGATCTGTTCAATGGCATCGGCATCACTTTCGCAGGCAAAATGGGCATTCCCGCTTTTGCTGTTGTGCGTCATTGCTCCACCCAGCTCTTCCTGAGTGGTCTGTTCTCCGGTTACAGCCTTGATCACATCTGGTCCGGTGATAAACATGAAGCTGGTGTTCTTTACCATAAATACAAAATCTGTCATCGCAGGAGAATAAACTGCTCCGCCGGCACAAGGACCCATGATGGCGGTAAGCTGAGGGATCACGCCGCTGGCGCGGGAATTACGGAAGAAGATATCTCCATAACCCTTCAGGGCATCCACACCTTCCTGAATCCGGGCTCCACCCGAATCATTGATGCCTACGCAGGGTACTCCAGCTTTGAGTGCCATATCCATCACCTTGCAGATCTTGGCGGCATGCATCTCGCCCAGAGAACCACCCCGGGCCGTAAAATCCTGTGAGAAAGCAAATACGGGGCGGCCATTGACCATACCGTGTCCGGTTACTACGCCATCGGAGGGAATCTCGATCTTCTCCATGCCAAAGTTATCGCAACGGTGGTTTACAAACATGTCCAGTTCGCGAAAGCTGCCTGGGTCAAAGAGCAAGTCCAGACGTTCACGAGCGGTTAACTTACCACTGGCTTTCTGTTTCTCCACGGCTTTTTCACCGCCTAACATGAGGGTCTTTTTTTCTTTATCCAGAAGTTTCTGGATATGCTCTTGAGTTGTGTGCATTT
This sequence comes from Candidatus Cloacimonadota bacterium, assembly GCA_023230025.1. GTDB lineage: Bacteria > Cloacimonadota > Cloacimonadia > Cloacimonadales > Cloacimonadaceae > UBA5456. The sequence continues at coordinate 7,949 of JALNYD010000077.1, forward strand.
ACACCTCTTTATCCTGGTTTTATTATAGTCAAGATATCTGCCCCGTAGCTGGATGGATGAGCCTGCACAGACTTCTGAGAAATTCAACTGTATTTGCATAGCTCATTGATATCACAGAAAATGGACATGATAGACACAATGGCTATGGGCTGTATTTTGTCAAATCAAAAATAGCTCGAATCTGGCAACAATCTGTATCAAGCGTCAGGATGACACTTCCACGCCCGATGCTTCACCACGGCTTCAGCACTACTTTACCCCATAATTCTCCCATGCCATGCGGAGATTATGGGGTGATATAGTGCTGAGATAAGGGTAAAGTATCGAGGATGATGAAAGCCTGGGGATAGGATTGCAGACGTCTCGTCTGCATAAGCAGCGAAGCTGCTTACAGTTACGGAACTCCGTTCCGTCGACACGAGACGTGTCGAATCCTATCCCGGCGTTTCCATAGGATTGCAGACGTCTCGTCTGCATAAGCAGCGAAGCTGCTTACAGTTACGGAACTCCGTTCCGTCGACACGAGACGTGTCGAATCCTATGGCCTGGCTATGACCGCATCTCATCTTTAGTCAATCTTGCCGTTCCGTCGACACGAGACGTGTCGAATCCTATGGCGTTCATGTAAAATGTCGTTCCACGGAGCTCTGGCTGGCTGATTGATAATCAGACCTGCTATCTTGAAACATCGCTGTGAATAACGGATTTTGCCACCCCAACACAACAATGTGGTGACAAGAGGTCTCCTCCCTGAGCCGGGTGGCTATGTTAGGACTTGACAAAAGCGGGCTGTGAGATTTTTGGTATATGTACTTGAACTCATTGAGAGGCAAGCTGATAATAAAGGACAAAGCATGGAGCAAAAATACATACGCAATTTCTGCATCATTGCCCATATCGATCATGGAAAATCCACTCTGGCAGACCGCTTTTTGGAAGAAACCAATGTCATCGGGAAGGGCAGTGAAGTAGCACAGCTATTGGATAGCATGGATCTGGAACGTGAGCGTGGAATCACCATCAAGTCTCACGCCATCCGCATGGTGCACAATTACCAGGGACAGGATTATGTTCTGAATCTGATCGATACTCCCGGGCATGTGGATTTTTCCTATGAAGTGTCGCGGGCATTAGCATCCTGTGAGGGTGCAATCTTACTGGTTGACGCCTCGCAAGGAATCGAAGCCCAGACCATGAGCAATCTATATCTGGCGCTGGATAATAATCTGGAGATATTGCCCTGTTTGAACAAGATTGATCTGCCCAAAGCCGATGTAGAAGGCACTCAGCATGATCTGCTGGACATTTTGGGCTGCGACGAAAGCGATATCCAGAAGGTAAGCGCGAAGACCGGCACTGGCATATCTGAATTGCTGGATGCAGTTGTGCAAAAGCTCCCTGCCCCCAAAGGCGATACCGAAGCTCCCACTCAGGCTTTGATCTTTGATTCCTATTTTGATATGTACCGCGGAGTAGTGGTATTGGTTCGCCTCTTTCATGGTAAGCTGCAAAAGGGAGACCGCATCAAATTGTTCAGTACTGCCCGGGAATATGAGATCGAGGAAATCGGGTATCTGGGTTTGAAGTTCCAGCCTCAGAAGGAGCTTACTACAGGAGAAGCCGGATACATAATTGCTGGGATCAAAGAGGTTGCAGATGCCAGGGTTGGTGATACGATCACACTTTCCAAAAAGCCTTGTCCACATCCACTGCCTGGCTTTATGGAACCAAAGCCAATGGTCTATAGCGGGATATTCCCGATCAATGGAGAAGATTATGAGGGCTTGGTGGAATCCATTGCCAAGCTAAAGCTGAATGATGCTTCTCTGATCTATGAAAAGGAGAGCTCCGCAGCTCTTGGTTATGGTTTCCGCTGTGGATTTTTGGGGATGTTGCATCTCGAAATCGTCAAAGAACGCATGATGCGCGAATATAACATTCCGATTATTGCCACAACGCCCAGTGTGCGGTTCCTGATTGAGCTGAAGAATGGCACAGAGATTGAAGTGCACAATCCGATTGACTTTCCTGATCCATCCAATATTGAAAGCATCAAAGAGCCATATATGGATACAGAAATCATTGTACCCACGGATTACATTGGCAATATCATGCGTCTGGCTCAAGAGCGCCGCGGGATTCAAAAGAACATGCAGTACATCGATGAAAAGCGGGTGGCATTGCATTATGAAATGCCTTTGATCGAGATCATCTTTGATTTTTATGACAAACTAAAAACTGTTTCCCGGGGCTATGCTTCATTGGACTATGTATTCAAGGACTTTCGGGTATCCCAGGTTGTGAAGGTGGATATCCTGATCAATGGCGAAAAGGTGGATGCCATGAGCTTCATTTGCCATCAGGATAAAGCGCACAATTGGGGGAAAAGCGTTACTGATACTCTTTCGGATGTGATTCCCCGCCATATGTTCAAAATAGCCCTGCAAGCCAGCATAGGTGCCAAAATCATTGCTCGCAGCACAATCAACGCCATGCGCAAAGATGTATTGGCAAAATGCTATGGCGGCGATGTTTCCCGTAAACGGAAGCTTCTGGAAAAACAGAAGGAAGGCAAAAAGAAAATGAAGGAGATCGGTAACGTAACCGTGCCTCAGGAAGCCTTCCTGGCAGTTTTGAAAGCAGATCGGGATTGAAATGAAGCGC
>JALNYD010000078.1 GCA_023230025.1 Candidatus Cloacimonadota bacterium
GAGATTTGTCTGCAAGAAGCCGAGAATCTTCGCGAGAATCTGAATAAAAATGGCTGGGATGAGCAGTGGTATCGCCGCGCTTACTTCGACGACGGCACCCCGCTGGGCTCTGCCTCCAATGACGAATGTAAGATCGATTCCATCTCTCAAAGCTGGTCTGTGCTTTCCGGCGCCGGCGTGCCTGAAAAATCCCTGACGGCAATGAATTCCCTGGATCAGCATCTGGTGCGCAGAGACCTCGCCCTCATCCAACTCTTGGACCCGCCCTTTGATAAATCCTCCATGAATCCCGGCTATATCAAGGGCTACGTCCCCGGAGTGCGTGAAAATGGAGGACAATACACCCATGCCGCCGTCTGGACCGTCATGGCCTTTGCCAGATTGAAGGACAATCAAAAAGCTTGGGAACTCTTTAAGCTCATCAATCCGGTAAACCACAGCAGAAATTCCCAAGAAACTCAGACCTATATGGTGGAGCCTTACGTGACTGCTGCCGATGTCTATGCCGTGGCCCCACATGGCGGCCGGGGAGGCTGGACCTGGTACACCGGCTCAGCCGCCTGGATGTACAGACTCATCACGGAATCCCTGCTGGGCATGAGACTCGAGGTAGATAAACTGTACATAGAACCATGCCTGCCGGAAGATTGGACTGAGTTCAAGCTGCATTACCGCTATCGTCAAACGGTGTATCACATCACGGTCGCCCAGAAGCAGAATGAATCAGGGCAGATGAGTATAAAGGTGGATGGAGCCGAGCAAGCCGAGCAGTTCATCCCGCTGATAGACGATCAAATAGAACACTACGTGGATATAGTCATTCCCTTGAGCTGAGGCAAAGCCTGGATTTTATGATGCTCCCTCAGAATAAACAAACATGATAGATTCACCCTTGGACGCCTCTGCCTCCAATTTGATTTTAACGCAGTTTTAACTCGATATTAAGTGACACCCCAAATGTCATATAGCCATCACTGTGACAAACAGGCATAAGCCTTTATCTGGTGTAGGGATGCTTAGGACTGCTTTCGGAAAGATGTCACAGTGGTTTTGGACTTCTTTGGACTGGTTTGTGACAGCTTTGTGTCAAATATGGACTGATTTCAGACTAGTTTCGGAACTTGCTGAATCTCAACGGAATAGACCAGTTGGAAAGACTCGCAGTGTGTGAGGAACGGTTCACCTGAGAGATCGGAAGAGTATCTGAAAGAAGTCCATATAAACCAAACTTAAGTTTAACACTATATAGTAGCTGTAACCACTGATTTGCCCAGATGAAGAAAGATAGCTAGTATCCATCGCATAAAATGCATCTTGCCTGAACATGTATACCGTTTAGATACTCGGATGCTTTTTTGAGCGCTGCAGTGACTTCAGGGAGTACATTATTGTCCATCTGAAAACCGTTTACAATCTGATTATCTTCATCCTTGAATACTAGATAAACTCCACCCTTCCTTGATCTCTCTTTTGGCACGGATACTGTATAAGGCATTCCTTTTAAGGCTACCTTACTCATGGGTTTCATAGTATGCTTCTCTTTATCTAGCTGTTTAGTTTTCTTAGTAACGGGATAGCGGAAAAATGAACTGTCTCTATCGTACTTCACGATTAGAGGGATTAAATCAGAAACGACCTTGTACTCACGCCAGTCCCCTTTCATTGCTTTTTCCTTTAGTTCAGAGGCTTTTTTATTGAGCAATTGATCAACCCAATATGAATACAACTCGTCAATCATATGGCAAGAGAATAAGATTTGCCACTGTCCATTCACTAAAATCATAGGTTTATCTGATTCTGAAGGTTCATCTCCATAGGGTAGATTAAGTGCTCGATGCATGATTATGATTAATGACTTAAGATATAGCTCGATTGAATGCCTATACAAGAAGTTTATTGGCATTTCTCTTTGCTGGAAAGAAAGAATCTTATCTTTGTTCAATAACAGGCACTCAGCAGATTCACGATATGCTTCAGCAGTTATCCCAAAACCAAAATCAGGATGGGTATCAATTCCCGTAAGAAGGTATTTCATGGTGCTCCTCATTTAGCCTATTCTTATAAATCATCCCAACCTCAACTGCATCACCATCGTCCCAACCAATGTGATATCATCCCCCTGCATCGAGTCTACTACCTGGACACGGTAATCTGCATTGAAGGGATGTAATAGTACCTGTTGTCTCTGGTGATCAAACTGGATACGTTTTAGAGTGATGCCATCGTTCAATCTGACCGCACAGACAGAGCCATCTGTATTGCTCCAGTCGTCTTTTCTCTTGATCACCACGATATCGTTATTCATGATCTGAGGCTCCATGCTTTGTCCATTTACTCTGAATACCATATAGTCATCGATCTTGTCCTTGAGGTATATCCGCGGTAATTCCACGAAATTGTCATGTTCAAAATTTTCGGTGACTTCCGCTGGCATTCCGGCAGAAATTTCAGCGAGTATCGGAAGTAATATTGTGCGGCTGTAACTGCTATCTGTGCAATCTGATAGCTTGCCCTTAGCAGACACCACTTCTACCTTGGAGTTATGCTTTGACTCTGGTTTGGGGTCCCAGGGGGCACTCACATACATGCTACCCTCACCACTCAGCAGCCAATTTAAGTTCACTTTTTGCTCTGCCAATTTGATGAGAAATTCGGGGTCTGGAGACCTCTTATTGTTGATGTATCGGCTCATGGAATTCAGCGAAATTCCATTTTTTTTTGCAAAATCTCCGTGAGTTATACTTAGCGATCTGACCAGCATTTTGAGTCGATCACCGACTGTCGTGGCTGCCATATTCACTCCCAGTGGTCATTTTTAGGCTTGACCGATACCCGTTTGGGTGATAGTCTGCACCTGTGAACAAAGATATTAGCCTGATTAGTCAGGTCAAGACATTTTTATAGAGTGTGATTTAGCGGCGGATTAATTCCGGCACTGTTTGAGTATCTTCAAAACTCGCCGGCGTTAGCGCAGAAAGGACTTCCCAAGATGTCGCAGTGGTTTTAAGTAGCTCCCATATATACAGTTAAGGAGATACCATGAAAACTAAGGCAAACATGCCCAAACGGACACAGCACTGTGACACCGAAATCGGCAAGCACTGTGACACTTTTTCCGAGTTGGGGTTCGATCCGAGCGAAAAACCACCGCTAATGCTTTTGGCAAGGTACTTAGGAACCTGTCACACTGCTTTAGGCACTGTGACAAGACCCAAGAAGAAGACTTTAACCCAGATTGTGGGAAGCACTGTGACAGATAGCTGTGTCACAGTGCTTATCCTCAAGATGACTGATGAGTATTATGGATTACTAATGAATAAGAAGATCGATGCTGTCTGGCTGACCATTGAACGGATGGCAGAACTGAAAGGCTGTTCCAATCGAACCGTCTGGCGCTATATTGATAAGCATAACATGCATACCGTGAAGCGTCAGGTGAAGATCGGCACTGCCAAGGTTCTGAAGACCTTCGTATTGCCAGATCCTGAGACTCTCGAGCTTGAGTTCTCTGATAACTATAAGAATAGACAGGTGCCAGAGTTCTATCTGGAGACGGTAATCCCGATTAGTGAGCGCATGGTAAAGAGCATGTTGGTGTATGGCTATCAGAATACGGAGGACAGGCATGGTTGACTATCAACTTGATCTGGATGAGTATCGCAAGTTCTATGCGGAACTCATGAATCAGGCGGATGAGTGGAAAGACTCAGATAACGTGGGAAGCTCAGCAGCTTATGCTTTAGAGCAACATGATGAAATGATCTCAAGTGAATCGGCTGTGGAAGTGTCGGTCAGTAAACCTTGTCTTCCACTTCAAGATCGTGAGCTCGATCTGAGACCACAGCAGCACATTCCTTACAAGAAGACTCAGGAAGCAAAGCTGATGGCTGGCTTCTGCCAGATAGTGTTATCTCGCTTAGATGATTGTGAGTCCAAGATTGAGGAGTGGCAACGCATCACTCAGGAGTATAACCAGAAGATAATGCTGCCTGAGCTATACGCCCTACGAGGCAAGCGGGATGAACGCTCCTTAAGAAGATGGGTGCAGAACTACCAGTCCAATGATAATGATATGTATGCCCTGGTCAGAAAGACCGATCCCAATGGCAAGACCAGAAAAGTTAGTTACTTTGAACAGAATTATCTGATCAATCTGCTACTCAATCCCAATAAGATCAAGATTGGTTCGGCTATCACGATACTGAAAGGATATGCCAGACTGGGCTTGTGTGAATCTCCCTCTGATGAAAGAACTCTGAGACGCTTCTGTGAGGAGTGGCTGAGAGACAATCCTGCCATCAGTGGTCAAGCCAGGCAGGGAAGCAAGTTCGTGGCAGAGCATATCGTCAAGACCATCATGCGGGACAGCTCACTGCTCAAGGTTGGCGATGTCTGGGTGGCAGATGGACACACTTTGGCTTTCGATATCATCAATCCTCAAACCGGGAAAGCACAGCGCATGACCATGATTATGGTCTTTGATTGGGCAAGCAGGTATCCGGTGGGAGCGAGTCTAGCACTTACAGAGGATAGTCAGCATATACAGGCAGCCTTCCGCAATGGCTTTCTGAACTGGGGAGCCCTGCCTAAGTTTGTCTATCTGGATAATGGCAAAGCCTTCAAGAGTAAGCTCTTTCATGAGAAGTGGGATAACCATAATCTGGAAACTGAGTTGGGAGGCATCTTCCCCCGGCTCAAGATCGAAGCAGCCTTTGCCGAGAGCTACAATGCCAAAGCCAAGGTGATCGAGAGATTCTTCAAGACCTTCCAGGATCAGTTTGAACGTTTTCTCTCCTCCTTCCGAGGTTCATGTGTGGCAGATAAGCCTGCCACGCTGATGCGTAATGAGAAGTGGGCTAGATCCTTGTTTGAAAGCAAACCTCCCACCCTGAATGAAGCGATGCAGATGATAGCCTTTTACATCCGCTACATGTATGGTGAGGCTCCACATAGTGGATTGGATGGCAAGAGTCCCTGGGAAGTGTTTAGCCAGGCACCCTTACCGGAAGATCGGAAAGTAATTCCAGCTGAGTTGAACTTCATGATGCTGGCGATGGAGAAAAAGAAGATCCGTAGCGAGGGCATCCGTTTCAATAAGCTGCAATACTGGGATATCGCCCTGGTCGATTATGTCGGCAAGGATGTGGTAATCCGTTACGATTATGCCGATGCTAGATGGATACTGGTCTATGACCTGCAAGACCGCTTTATCTGCCAGGCTGAACTGAGACGGGCACAACATCCCTTTATCCATCTCGATAAGACCAACCCAATCCCGCATAGCAATCTGAACAAAGAACATAAGCAGATTCTCAAGCTACGTCGTACTACTGAGCAGAGAGCGAAATTCACGGTCAAGCAGACTCAGGCGGTAGTAGATCAGTTCTTGAAGCCTCTGACCAGCATACCGGATCAGAGTGCGATCTTTATCCAACCACCCATGATCGAAGCTCCCAAACACGATGCAGAGGAATTCATGCAAGCCCTCGAAAAACAGGTCCTCAAGAACCTACCGCCATTATCGGCAAGTAACATCAACCATGAGAATCCAGCATCCCAGAGTGAGTTCAAGCCCGATTACAAACCAGTCACACCTCCCCTGCAGGAAGATGACGATGATGAGATCAAACCACGCAAGAAGACTTACGAAGAAATGCTCAGATTTATAGGAATCAAATAAGGAGAATACAGATGAAACAAGGTAAACTAGTAAGAACCCGCAACGTAGTGGAAGCAGATGAAGCGATCAATCTGCTCGTAACCCGCCCCAAAGAAGAAATGGTGGGGCTTGGACTGCTATATGGTAAACCTGGCTTAGGCAAGACTACTTATGCCACCAGGATCGCTTTACAGCGCAATTATGTGTATCTGAGACTGGAGGCAACCTCCACCCCAAAGTCGTTCACCCTCCAACTGATTACTGGCATCTACAACTACCTCAATCTGGAGTATCCACCTTTGTATGGTACCACCAATGCCATCTTCCGGAGATGCATGGATGAGATCGAGAGGCATGAGGACATCGTGATTATCGTGGACGAGATCGATTATGCCTTCAAACAGCAGCAACTGCTCGGAACTATCAGGGATATTGTGGATAATACTGCGGCAATCGTGATTCTGGTGGGAATGCAAAATGCCAGAGATCGCCTGGCGCAGATCAATGAATACTACTTCGACCGCTGCAATTCATTCTACGAGTTCGAATCAGCCAGTCTGAAAGATATCACTGCCATCGCCAGGGAAGTGCTTGAAGTGGAAGCGAGTCCGGAGCAAATCAATACGATCTATTTCAACAGTGGCGGGAATCTGCGCAAAGCCATGAAGATGCTACACCTGCTGGAAACGAGCATCAAAGCCGAACAAGGGATCACAGAAACCACAGAGCAAAGGAAAACACTATGCTTAACTTCGAAGCTGTCTCCAACCTGATCTCTAAGTATAATCAGCCCTTCACTCCCAGAATGCTGGCAGGCATGCTCGATAGCGACATCCATGAAGTCGAGCACCTGCTGGGCGATCTGGCGAAGGCGGATAAAGTGCGATGTATCTCTCCCAGCAATTCACTCTATGTGCGAGCCAACCGCTACACCCAAGGCATGGCTCCCGATCCCCGCTGTAAATGGAAATACGACATCCAGACTGCCATGAAGCTACTGGACATCATCGAAAACAAAAGCTATCGCTCCGTCAGAGAACTAACCAAAGACTTTGGCAGAAGCAGGCAGTTCGTATTCGTCTATCTGGAAGCCTTGGCCTCAATCAGCATCATCGGCATGAATCCACATGGCTACTATATCAAGACCAGGCTGGGTATAGAACAACTCGGACGCCATATCCAGCCTGGGATACTGGGTGTGTTGAAGAGGTACTCGGGGATGAGGAATCGATAAGATGGACTAGGCTAGCTAATCCTTCACATTCCAGTCCCAGCCTAACTCTGTTCGAGAATATCTTAAAGCATGGAATTTACTAAGTGCTGTTTTGAACTGCTTAAGAATAAGCAAAGCATCACTATTCGTTGGGAGAGATGATTCGTCAAGAGCTTCAACGAATGAAGTTGAAGGGTCATCGCCAAGCAACTCGATAATCCTTTTTAATACTTTATTGATACTGGTAACCTTGAATGCATTCATTACTTCGTCTTGTTTCTTTTTAGATAACTCTTCTACGGTATCGATGAGACTATCAAGGTGAGCATCTAGCAGCTCATACTCAGCTATCTCAGCATGTGTAATAGATTTAACAACTTGTTTAGTTTTCATAGTTTTTCCTTACCTAACTTTTTGGGAGGGTATGTTTTCAATTTGGTCTCTTTACCGTTAATCACCCAGTACCAGTCTCCAAAGTTCACTTTGATGCTATTCTCTCTCTCCTTTTCAAGACAAGCCATATATTGCTTGAGCATTACTACAACATCACTGTTTGACGGTAATTCATCAACGTCAAATGCTTTGAAATCAGAGAACGGCAGCAGATCAGATCTGAGAAGCTTGTTTGCTCGTGATATGATTGTGTTTACAAGGCCAACCTTATACTTGTTGAGCAGATCATTTGGGGCTTTCTTGGATATAATGCTTATCTCATCGTGTAGTGCTCCGATTTGGCTCAGGGTTTTCTCAAACTCCTCTATGTGTTTCTCACTTTTCATAGTTGATCTCCTTATCCTGGACATTTCCGGGTAAATTCAATATACTTTTTTTTAATGACTTCTATTGGATTGCGCTGCTTGTTCTCGAATACTTGGCACATTAGTCCAAGATCTGAATCGTCCAGTATGATAATGCATCTACGCTGTCCTGACCATAGGTCGATTGTGTTCTTTAGTATATTTATTGGTGCTGGATTCCGGGTAAAGATGATTCCAAATCTACCAAATTGATCTGTCATGTATCTATTTAGCTGATTTATATGATCTCTTTGTACCGATTCTACATTCTTAAGCTCAACAACGATCTGCCTTGCCTCATACTGATCGTATATATCTTTCAGAAAGTCGAAGGATCTGTTATTGTAGAATATCAGGTCTCTTATCTGGGTACCAGACTCAATCCTGCTCTGATCTTGGGCAAAATCAAGGTGGGGATACAAAAAAGAGGAAAGAACATTGACCATAGCATCTTCATATATCTTGTCTGCATTGTCTTTATTACCCGTAGGTGTTTTCTTAATCTTGGCTATGGCTCGTTTAGCTGATAATATGGGTATCTGCTTAAATAGAGGATCATTTTTGCAATCAGATGAACTTCTTTCCTTTCGAACAATATAGCTCTCAACAGCATCGTAGTTAGCTCTATTGTAGTGAAGAACACTGATACGATCTTGTTCTGATTGTGTACCATCGATGTCACGAACAAAATGATTTGAGAAGTAATCCTCATAATTAATCCATGGTATATATCTGAGCCATCTTTTAGGAACGAATAAGAGCGGTTTCTGATCTACCGGATTTAAAGGTAGATTAACAGATTCTTCGATAATCTTCAGAGAAGTATAATCTAGGCGAGTTATGTTCTGTTTTGATATTGGTATCCCAATCTGGTGGCATTGGTCTATCGTGTAGTCAATCAGGAATGATTTAACCAGAGAGCAGGTGAAATCACTTATCCTGTCTTTTGAAATTCCCTCCACCATTATTTGAACCTGCTCGAAGTGATTAAAACCATGTGATCTGATTTTGGGGATTGTATTGTAGAGTGAGAGAATACTTCGAGATGTAGATGAGGATATTTGTTTTCCTGTCCTAGACTTTGATAATCCCAAACCGACTTCGTTACATTCGGACATTGCTGTTAACAACGATATTGCCTCATCCTCTTTGCCTTTAACAAACAACTCTCCGATTCTGTTGAAAGTACTGATAATTTGTGTATGCAAGGCATTATCTTGTTGAGATGGGCTCTTCCAAAGTAAAAATGGATCGACGTATAAAGGAATATCTTCATCTAAAAAGGGTATAGCAAAGTCGACCTCATTCTGAAGCAATGAGACATTGTAATGGTCTGAGATTCTTGGTCTAATAAAACTCATTTGCCATCCTAGCACAAATTGATCGAATCTTATCTTTAATTAACTGCATCATCAGGCCCTAATCAACTCGTTTGTCTTCATCTTCTTTGAACGATATGTCCTACCAAGAGAGTCCTTTACTTTGAATTGGACATAACTATGATCATAATCATCCCTCACGACTTTTAGTAAATCTTCGGAAACCTCAACATAATAGGATGTTTTCTTACCTGGTGTTAACTCCACAGGTGATGATGAACTCTCTCTGTAATTGTAGTTTATTGCATAGTTGGTTTGCTTAGAGAACCTGCTCTTGGAAACACAAAACATTGGCTCATAATTGTATTTTGGAAATTTCGATGCATTAATAACATCAATATATACTACTTTTAGAGATGCTCCTGCACCAGCAACAAATCCCCCAAAGGCATTGATTTTAAGAACATGCCTATCGTTCATTATCTGCTTGATTATGTTCCATATCAGACTTGTGAAAGCTATGATCACAGCAAAAATGGATATCATTAAGCTCGTGTCACTCATAAAAACCTCTTTTCTTAGAACAGAGTCTCTTTCTGTATTGTAACAAGTTCATGCTAAGGCAGATTGTGTCAATTGCAAAAATCTCCATCCCATATAACTGCGAATATTTGATGCCATAAGTACCCCATCACTGCGGACAATACCCGAAAATATCGGTTGACAAATTGGGAAGGTTTCGAAAAGTATAATTCAGCGATGGTTTGTAGTGAAAAGAGCCCAATATTCAGCACTTATACCATTGCCAGTATGGATGTTAGGAGAGATCATGAATGAGATGAGTGACCGTTGGCTATCGGTGAAAGAGATATGCTCATACATGGGCGTAAGCAGTGACACCGTTTATCGGTGGGTAGAAACTCACGAAATGCCGGTTCATCGGATGGGGCGTTTGTTCAAATTCAAGATCTCTGAGATAGATGCATGGGTCAAGGCTGGTGGTGCAAGCCGGAAACAACAAAAAGACGCATCGAAATGACTGAGATCCTCGATAAACTTAGAATATCAATAGAATCGATTGAAACGCAATACCATCGTCTGATCATTCTGGTGAATTGCGAAGGGGCAGGTAAACAGGATGTCCTGGACATGTTGAAATCTAACCCTGGTGTAACGCCATTAAACCTCAATCTTGAGCTATCTTCCAGGCTGCTTGAATATAGCATCAAACAAAGACCACTGAAAGTAACTGAGATCACAACAGAGATCATTGAACACTTGTCTTCCCCGGTTCTCTTAGATAAACTCGATATCCTTTTTGATCCATCCCTACAGACCGATCCCTTAGCACTGCTGCAATCACTATCCAGGAGCAAAACCATCATTGCTTTCTGGAGTGGTAGCCTGAAAGATAATAAGCTTTTTTACGCAGAACCCGGATATCCGGAATATAGATCATACCCTGTCCAGGACTTCGTGGCAATCGATGCAAAGCCACAGGAAAGTTTCTAAACCGAAGGAGAATTCTCATGTTTTACAAAGACCTTATCCAGTATGAACCAATC
>JALNYD010000079.1 GCA_023230025.1 Candidatus Cloacimonadota bacterium
TTAAAGAACACATTGGAAATCCAGTTCTATCCGGAAACGGATTTGAGCTTTTGAAGTATAGCTGCTTGGACGCATGAATTCCTGAGGAAGCCTGCTCTGATTTACCAGGGCAGGGAGCTTAAAGCGATCGAAAATGGGAATCGCTTGACAAATAAAGATGCTTTCAGGAAACTGTTCAAACCCTTATAATCATAGAGGAATACATAAATGGCTTATGAAAAAGAACTTGCCCTGATCAGCAAAAGCACCGAAGAGATCATCCCGATATCTGAACTTGAAACAAAGCTTGATAAGAGCGCAAAAACGGGGAAACCCCTGCGCATTAAATATGGTATTGACCCCACCGGATATGACATCCACATCGGGCACTTGGTACCCATTCGCAAGATGCGCGATTTTCAGGATTTGGGACATACCGGAGTGATCATCATCGGGGACTTTACTGCTCAGATTGGCGATCCTACTGGGAGGGATGAATCCCGCCCTCCGCTTACGCATGAACAGATCAAGATCAACAGTGAAAAATATATGGAACAGCTCTTCACGATCCTCAAACCCGAACAAACCGAAATCCGCTATCAGAGCGAATGGTTTGGCACAATGGGTGTGAGCGATGTTCTCAAGCTTCTGGGGAAGTTTACTCTGGCGCAGTTTATGGCGCATGACACCTTCCGCAATCGCTATGAGCAGGGACTCTCCCTGGGTATGCATGAGATTATGTATCCCCTGTTACAGGCCTTTGATTCGGTAGCCATTGAGAGCGATGTGGAGTTGGGAGCCACGGAGCAGAAGTTCAACATCCTTTGTGGTCGCGATATGCAGCGCTATTATGGCATGGAACAACAGATTGCCGTGCTTTCCCCAATTCTTTTGGGTACTGACGGAGTGAATAAGATGGGCAAATCCCTGAATAATTATATCGCCGTCTTTGATCCGCCAGCCGAGAAGTTTGGCAAAGTGATGTCGATTCCGGATTCCCTGATTTTGAATTATTACAGCTATGCCACTTCCTACAGCCCGGAACGCCTGCAAGAGGTAAAAGACAAGCTGGCTTCGGGCATGAATCCGATGCTCCTCAAAAAGCGTTTGGCCTGGGAGATAGTAGCCTTGTATCATGGTGAAACTGAAGCTCAGAAAGCTCAAGATGGTTTTGAAAGCCTGTTTTCCAAAGGTGAGATCCCGGAAGACATTCCCGATTATGAGCTAAGCCCGGGACGCCAGCGCGTAGCAAACATTCTGGTCGCTTCCGGATTATGCAGCACAAATGGCGAGGCAAAACGCCTGATCATGGGTGGCGGAGTAAGCATAGACGGGGAAAAGATAGCTGCCTGGGATCAGGAACTGGAGCCGCAAAGCGGGATGATCCTGCGGGCAGGAAAGCGAAAGTTTGCCAGGATCAAAGTAGTATGAACCAGCTTAGCTTCTCTCTGATCCGTATAGGTATCACTGCTGCGATTGTCGGCATCGTGTTTTACAGCATCATCCTCCACGAAATAAGCCATGCCTGGGCAGCCTATGCTTTGGGAGATGACAGCGCTAAACGTGCAGGTCGGCTGAGCCTGAATCCCCTGAAGCATATTGACATCTTTGGCACGATCATCCTGCCCCTGATCTTGTATTTCAGCGCCGGTTTCATCTATGGCTATGCCAAACCCGTACCTTTTAATCCCTATAACTTCCGCAATTTCAAGCGTGATAGCGGCCTCACCGCTCTAGCCGGGCCGCTTTCCAATATATTGATCGCAATCCTGATGTCGGTGCTCTATCATCTCAGCCCAGTCCTGATTCAAAACATATTGTACTATGTGATTTTTCTGAACCTGCTGCTGGCTTTTTTCAATCTGATCCCGATTCCGCCCCTGGATGGCTCCAAGGTATTGGGCATGGTGCTCACCGACGAGGCCTATTTCAAATGGACTGCCCAGGAGCGCAAAGGCATGATCTGGCTCTTTGGCATCATCATCGCATCCAATTTACTGGGCCTCAATCTGATCGGCAGAGTTGTCCTGCCCCCGGTACAATTTGTGATGAAACTATTGGGTCTGCTCTAAACCCAGCCTAACAGAATACACTAAACAAAACATACATGGAGAAAAACATGGATCTAACAACCCTGCAACAGCTCATTGAGGAGCATGAAATCAAAGCAATCGACCTCAAGTATTGTGGCCTGGATGGCAAGTGGTATCATATCACATTCCCATCCCGCAGAATCGAAACCGTCCTCAAACGCGGAATTCCCTTTGATGGATCATCAATCCCCGGAATGCGCAGCGTAGAAAGCGGCGACATGGTTCTGATGCCGGATATCAACACGGCTCAGATTGATCCTTTCTATGAAGTAACGACGCTTCGGATGATCTGCTCGATCTGTGATGCAGAAACCCGGATCGGAATCGCCAAAGACCCCCGCAGTGTGGCCAAGCGGGCTCACGAATATATGGTCAGCACCGGTATTGCCGATGCCAGCACCTGGATTCCTGAGCTGGAATATCACCTCTTTGACACCGTTCAATTTTATTCTGACAGCTTCTCCAGCGGCTACAACATCAGCTCCAGTGAATGCAAAGATTCCTTGCCAGAGGACTATGACGATCTGGATGGAATCAGCCGCCAGGATGTCAAAGGCTATCATGCGGACACTCCCTTTGACAGATTCTACGATATCCGTCAGGAAATGGTGGATACCATGGAAGCAATGGGTATCAATGTGCGCTATCATCATCACGAAGTGGGGCTCTCCAGTCAACAGGAGATCGAAACGGAACTACTGGATTTCCCAAAGATCTGTGATGATACCATGGTGATGAAGGATATCATCCGCAGAACCGCTCTGGAACATGGTCTCACTGCCACCTTCATGCCCAAACCTGTGCACAATCACGCCGGTAATGGCATGCATTTTCACATGATGCTGCACAAAAAGGGCAAGAATATATTCTACAAAAAGGGTGGTTATGCCGATCTCTCCAAAGAAGCCATCTGGTTCATCGGAGGCATCCTGTATCACGGCCGCGCTTTGGTAGCATTCACCAATCCCTCGACAAACAGCTTCAAACGCCTCACCCCTGGTTTTGAAGCCCCAGTGAAGTTGTTCTATGGGTTAGCCAACCGCTCAGCCGCTATTCGCATCCCCAAATATGCCAACAGCCCGGAAAGCAAACGCTTTGAATTCCGCACTGGCGATGCTACCTGTAATCCCTATCTTGCCATGAGCGCGATTCTGTTGGCAGGACTGGATGGAATCAAGAACAAAATCGACCCAGCCAAGCATAATCTGGGACCTTTTGATGACAATGTCTTTGCCTGGAGCGAAGAGAAGAAAGCCACCCTGCTTTCCATCCCCGCCGACCTGGCAGAAGCCATGCAAGCTCTCAAAGATGATCATGCCTTCCTGCTGGCAGGCAATGTGTTCAACGAGGATCTGATTCAAAGCCATATAAAAATGAAATTAGCTGAACATGAGGCTGTAAATATCCGTACTCATCCACATGAGATGATGCTGTACTACAACCTTTAACAAGTTTCGGAATGATACTTGCGTTAGAGACTCTAAACTCTATACCAGTTGAGGATAAATCATGAAAAGACTAGCATTGCTACTGATTTTAAGCCTGATTTGTGGGCTGGCGATTGCCGCTGGTGCTGACTATGCACCTGAATCTCACAAATCTGCCTTCAAAATCCAAAGCCAGACAACCCGGCAAATGGAGATTAATTTCAACCTACCGGAGTTTGAGGTTTATGAGCAAACTCAGGGAGCCGATGTGTATCACAGAATCATGCTCCCTACAGCTGGCACCACCATGCAAAGTGGATTGCCAGAATTGCCGGTGATTACAACCACTATCGCTATCCCACACCGGGGGGGTGTGGAAATTGAGGTACTCAATTCGGAGCAAACTGTGCTCACTCAATTTCATGCCTATCCTCTGCAGCAAGGCCAAGAGCTTGAGAGTCCTAAAGCCTTCCAAAAGAATATTGATTTCTATAGCAGCGGAGGAAACTATCCCTCCGCTGCTATTGAATACAGCAATCCCATGATTCTGAGGGATTTCCGCATTGTCACCATCCAGATCAACCCCTTCAGCTACAATCCCACTACCCAGGAATTAACCATCCACAACAACATTCTGCTGAGGGCAAACTTCACTGATGAACCATCCGTAAACGAACTTGCCGCACCCACAAGCTATGTTTCGGCAAGCTTTGATAAAATCTACAGCTCAATGATTCAGAATTATGACGATTATCGGGACATGATAATTGCCAATACTCCTCCACGCTATCTGATCATTCATGGCAATACCACTGATAATACTTTCCTGACTGCCCTGGACAACTATGTGCTTTGGAAGCGGCAGAAAGGCGCTGAAGTAAATGTTGCCAACACCTCGTCCTCTCAGGCAGGTAGCTCTACAAGTTCCATCCAAACATATATTCGTAACCAATACAACAATCCCAGCACCCGCCCGGATTTTGTGATCCTGATTGGCGATACTTCCGGCAGTTTCAGTATTCCTGCGGATACAAACAACAATGGGGGTACGGATTATGATTATACTCACATGAATCCCGGTGATTATCTGGGCGACATCTTTATCGGCCGGATCTCGGTGGAAAACACAAACCAATTCCTGGTTGTGCTGAATAAGATCTATCTGTATGAACGCGATATGGATCTGGGCACAGCTCAATGGCTGAATCACATGATGCTGGCGGGAGATAACGATCCTTCTGGAATCTCCACCATGTACATCAGTAAATACATCAAGGAGATGGCCCAGGAAGTTAATCACGACTATACTTTTACAGAACAATACGGCTCAAATTTCAGCAGTATGGTTCCCACCATCAATGCAGCCTTCAACCAGGGTATTGGCTTTTATAGCTACCGGGGATACATTGACTTCTCCCCTCCCAGTGAAAGTGCGCTATTCAATGCTTACAAGCTGCCTCATACCGTGATTATCACCTGCGCAACAGGTAATTATTCCAATAGCCTGGGGGAAACCGAACAGCTCATCCGTTATGGCACGACCGCAGCTCCCAAAGGCTCGGTTACAGCCATAGGAATGAGTACTTCATCCACACATACCACCTTCAATAACGTGTTGCATGGAGCTATTTTTGAAGGTGTCTTTACTTATGGCATGCGCACAATGGGTGAAGCGCTTCTTCATGGAAGGCTTTATATGAATGATATGTTCGGTGTTTCTTCTCCAGTGAATGCCGAGAAGTTTGCCCACTGGTGCAACCTGATGGGTGATCCCACAATGGAAGTTTACACCGGTATTCCCAATCACTTCATGCTGGATACTGATGCCAATATCCCATTGGGACTTACTCTTCTGGATGTGGCTGTCACGGATTCTCTTGGCGTGGCAGTGGAAGGAGCCGCGGTAGTCCTTTCACAGGATAGCAACATCCTGGCAAAGGGTTTTACAGATATCGATGGCAATGTTGTGCTTAGTCTGCCCGTGACAATGGTTGCCGGAGACGCAAAGCTTACCGTCAGCAAACACAATTTCAAACCCTTGCAAAGCGATATCGAAATCGTGGATATCGCCACTTTGGTGCCCGCAGCCATCGTTATTGACGACGATAATACTGGTGCATCTACTGGAAATGATAATGGCATTGCCACAGCCGGTGAAAGCCTGGAAATCTATTTTGGATTATTGAACACTGGTACTGAAACCATCGATGGCATCACTGGTACCCTTAGCAGTAACAGCCCCTGGATCAACATTGTGCAAGGCAACATCACCTATCCAGCCATCTTGGGCGGAGCCACTGGAAACAACCTCACTCCAATCGTGATTGAAGTTGCTCCCAATACACCTCATGAAACTCTGCTACGGCTGCAGCTCACTCTTACCGATAATCAGAGCAATGAATACCAGGTCTCGGAATTGATTGAAGTGGAAGCTGCCAGAATCGAATTTGAAAGCTTGAGCATTGTTGATGATCAAAACTTTATTCTGGATCCCGATGAGACCGTTGGCCTCAATATCACTTTAATCAACCACGGAGCTACAGAAATCAGCAACATCTATGCCCGTCTTTATACTGATAATGATCTTGTATCCATCACAGATAATACCGCCTGGCTTGGAACCCTGCCTTTGGATACCCCGGTAAGCACTACCAATACCGATATGTTTGTTGTATGGCAGCGCCCCGAGACCTTACCAGGCATGGTGATGCCCCTGAGCGTGAAGCTGTATAACGATGAAGGTTTTGAACAAATCATCCCCTTCACCCTCACTGTGGGCTCTGTCAGCAGCACCGATCCTCTGGGTCCCGATACCTATGGTTATGTGATCTATGACTGGACTGATGCTGATTATCCAGAAGCCGCCATTTACGACTGGTTTGAAATTGCCCCTCAATTGGGCGGTCTGGGCACTCCTGTTCCAATCACCGATAGCTACAACAGCGGTGACGAAGGTGACCAGGTGGGAGCCCAATCCGTAGCAACGGTTGATCTTCCCTTCCCCTTCCAGTTTTATGGCAGGCTGTATGATCAGGTAACCATCTGCTCCAATGGATTTTTGGCTATGGGCGTAACCGAAAATGGTGAGTTCCGAAACTTCCGTCTGCCCGGAGCCATGGGACCAAGCCCGATGATTGCTCCCTTCTGGGATGATCTGGCTACTCATTCCGGTGGTGGCATCTATACTTACTTTGATCGCAACAATCATTCCTTCATCGTGGAATGGTACAACCTGAAAAACGGGAAAAATGGATCTTCTATAGAAACATTCCAGGCAATCCTGTATGATCAGGCTACATATAATACTTCTCTGGGTGATGGTCCCATCAAGTTCCAATATCACACCTTCAACAATGTTAACTCCCAATCGGGCAACAATCACGGCAACTACTGCACCATTGGCATTGAAGACCACTCCGGCATCCGCGGTCTGGAATATTCCTTCAACAACACCTATCCCAGTGCTGCAGTTCAACTCTCTGATGGCAAAGCCCTGTATATCACCAATGTGCCTACTTATTATGAAGCTGCAAATCTGCTGATCGAACAAACCTATATCAACGACAGCAACAACGTAGTGGAGCCAGGTGAAACGGTGAAAATTGGAGTAAAGCTGCAAAACTCTGGAAATGTGGAAGCTACTACAATCACCAGCGTTTTGAGCACCGATGATCCTTACATTACCATGATCAATGCCGAATCCGATTACTTCGACCTGGATCCAGGCAGCAGCGGAGTCAACCGCAGTCCCTTTGAGTTTAGCGTTGCTGCAGATTGTCCCGCAAACCGGATCATCAGTTTCGATTTGGCGATCACTTCCGGCGAAGTAACTTGGAACCGCATCTTCAGCGTACATGTGGAAGCCAATCAACTGCAATATCACTCCTTTATGACCAATGATTATGAAGGTAATTTCAATGGCGTGGTGGAAGCTGGTGAACAGATTCAATTGATCATAAATCTACAAAATGCCAGCGCGGTGGAAGCCCGTAATGTGGAAGTAAATCTGACTTCCGAAATGCCAAACCTGGTAATCTCGAATCCCACTTTCACGATCTCCAGCATTGATGCCAATCAGATCATGCAAGCGGTGTTTAATCTGGATTTCTCGGATGCAAGCCCGGTGGAGGCATATCTGCCCATGAACTTCAGTGCTAGTCCCGATAATGGCGAAAGCATCAATGTGCAGATCAATCTGCCCTACAACCTGCCCAATATTGAAAATGATTTTGAGCTGGATGATGGCGGATTTGATTCTGAAACAGGATGGACATGGGGAACTCCCGTGCAGGTCACTCCCCCCAGTGGTGATAAAGTATGGGGCACAAACCTAAGTGGCCAGTATCCCAGCAATGTTACCTACCAGCTCTATTCCCCATTATACACCCTGTCTTCGGAAAGCAACCTCAGCTTTATGCATTATTATGATACCGAACTGGGCTATGATGGAGTGAACTTTGCCATTTCTACAGATCATGGCCAGAACTGGACTCTGCTTGTTCCTGCAGGCGGATATCCGGATGATAGTATTGATGCTTTGGGCAATGCCCCTGGTTGGACGGGAAGCAGTAATAACTGGTTAAGCGCCAGTTTTGACCTCACCTCCTACAGCAATCAGGAAGTGATGTTCCGCTTCCGGCTTGGCACAAACGGCGCGGTTGGCGGCGCTGGCTGGTTCATCGATGATTTTGAACTCACAGGAGTAAACCTCAAAACCGGATTCCTGCATGGTACCATCTATCCCAGCTCCGGAGCAGATCCCTCCTCAGCTACTGTGATGAGCAATCAACGTCTCTGCACTCATGCCAACAGCGAAGGATATTTCCGCCTCTATTTAAACAAGGGCATGCATTCTGCTACAGCGGGAATGCCGTTCCACCAAAACTCAACCCAAAATAACATCCAGATCACAATTGAGAATCCTGTTGTGGAAACAGAATTCACGCTCATTGATCTTCCCACAGTGGCAAATCTCAGCTACAATGTGGATAATGATACCGGAATCTTCGAAATGATGTGGAGCACCCCTGAAGATCCTGTGCTGCCCATCAGCGCATACCGCATTTATCGCAAGTTTGATTCCGGCCCCTATGAATTGGCAGTGGAAACAACTGAACTGAACTACATAGAGACCTTCGTTCTGGAAGGAGCCTATCGCTTCTACATCACTCCCATGTATTTGAACGTTGAAGGTAGTCCTTCTCAGGTGGTCTATGCTCCATTCCCCTATGTGAGCAACGAAGATCCCCAGATTCCAGCTCTGGTCACTGCTCTGGACAAGAACTTCCCCAATCCCTTCAATCCTACTACAACCATCAGGTTCTCCCTTGCCGAAGCCGGTGCGGTGAGCCTTAATGTCTACAACACCAAAGGTCAGCTCGTTCGCCAGCTTGCCCGTCAGGATATGCTTTCCGGTAAGCACCAGATCGTTTGGGATGGCAGGGATGACCGCGGTAACAGCGTAGCTTCCGGACTCTACTTCTATCGTATGCAATCCGGTAAATACGTCCAATCCCGCAAAATGATCCTAATGAAGTAATATTGAACCTAATATGTCCTAAAACCCGGTGCCACGGCATCGGGTTTTTCCTTATGTCACCCTCCCGCCATCACCCCTATTTCAGCACTACATCACCCCATAATCCGCCCATGCCATGCGGATACTATGGGGTGATGTAGTGCTGAAGACGTGGTTAACCAAGGAGGAAGGAGAAGGTTTTGGTGAAACTGTTAAGGGTGAAAGACATTTACGACTTCGTCTATTACAGACTTTCCATACTTCTGGAGTCATGCTTTGGGGCAGTTACCAGGTTCAATATCGATCCTTTCAAGAGAAAATGGGGCGATGCTAATCAACTTATCATACCTGGTATAAACCCTCACTGAAAACTTCAAATCCAATCACCAAAACTTCAAATGTCCAAGTCCAGAAGAAGATGAGCTAGACGAATCGAATGTTTGAAATAGGCTAACTTCATTCAGATCATTCTATTGTGTATATGGCGCAAGATTCCTGATAATCAAAGGGAATGTCCAAGTCCCTCAATAAACGGTGGGAGATTTGAAGTTTTGGTGATAAAATGAGTCACATAATAAAGGAATGTCCAAGTCCAACAAAGCAGATAAGTCTAACCATATCGTATTTGTTAACAATGTGATAGCATCAAATGTCCAAGTGAGTGCAATTTGAAGTTTTAAGTGAGGGTTTATACCAAAACCATTGCAGAGAACGGAAAAGAAAACCCGGAACCAAATGTTCTTGACAACAAATCGCCCACTATAAATGATGCCAACAGATGATATTATTCTTGAAATAGCAGCTGCACACGGAAAGGGATATGGCGCAAGGAACAAAGGACAGGGATTACATCTACAGAACCCCGAATTGATGAATAGCGTGTTAAATATAAAATATTGAGGGACAAGCGTTCTTAAGGAGGAACAAATGAAGGCACTCAAGATTGGCATAGTCAGTTTGATAGCCATGTTTTTGGGATTTCATCTATTTGCACAGACTGAGGATTGGCTCTGGGCCAAGCAGGTGGGCGGGACAAGTAACGATGAAGGACGAAGCATAGCCACAGATAGCAATGGGAACAGCTATGTAACGGGAAGTTTTGAAGGCATTGCCGTCTTTGGCAGCACTACACTTACAAGTAGCGGAAATACGGACATTTTCATCGCCAAGCTGGGATGCAACGGCAACTGGCTCTGGGCAACAAAAGCGGGGGGGCCTGGCTCGGACATTGGTTATGGCATTGCCGTGGATGGTAATGGTAACAGCTATGTAACTGGATGTTTCCGCGACAACGCCAGCTTTGGCAGCACGACCATAAACAGCAGTGGGAATACAGACATCTTCGTAGCAAAAATTGACAGCAATGGCAACTGGCTCTGGGCCCAAAAAGCGGGTGGTTCGAGCTCTGACTACGGCTACGGTATCGCCGTTGATAGCTCCGGCAATAGCTATGTAACGGGATATTTTCGGA
>JALNYD010000080.1 GCA_023230025.1 Candidatus Cloacimonadota bacterium
CCGAGATCACATACAAAATCGTAAAATCCACCGACAACTCAGCAATCCTGGAGCTTTACCGGGCTCCCGGCTGGTGGCAGATGGATGATAATCCCGAATATCTGAACACGGTAGCCTCAATCATTGCCAATAGCTTCTGCTTTGTCATAGCCACCAGGGGAGAGCAGATCATCGGTATGGGCAGGGCAATATCTGATGGCTGCAGCGATGCCTATATCCAGGATGTAACTGTGCTGGAGAGTGAGCGCGGAAAAGGGATTGGCAAGGGCATCATCCGCACCTTGATCAGCTATCTGAAAGAGCATAATATTCAATGGATCGGCCTGATTTCAGAACCAGGTTATGAAGGTTTTTACACGTCTCTGGGCTTCAATGTAATGCAGAGCTACACTCCATTTCTTTTGGGCGAATAACATAGTTTGCAGGATCCCCGGACTCCTGATTTAATAGATTGGATTTGATATGTACAAAGATATAGACATGCCAGGTTTGATGCCACTTAGTGTGGCAGACACCTTGATGTTGCACGATTACCTGAGCAAATACCCCCGTGAGAATTGCGACTACACGATTACAAACCTCATTGTGTGGGGCAAAATCTACAGCAACCACTATTACTTCTTCAAAGATCGGCTGGTGATCTTCAACCCTCAGTATGAATACATCTTTTTCCCTTTGGGAGAGGATTTGCTTCCCCAGGAGCTGGCAGATCTGGTGAAGATATTCCGTGAGTATTTCAAGGAAGCAGAATTGGTCTTGATCCCCCAGGATTATATCCTCCGGCACAGTGATTTGGAGCAATTCTTTGAATTGAGGGAAGATCGTGACTGGGCGGATTACATCTACAGCACCGACAGCATGGTGAATCTGAGCGGGAAGAAGCTGGCCAAAAAGAAGAACTTGATTTCTCAATTCAGACGCGCTTATCCCCAATACAAAGTGATGAAGATTACACCAGACCGCCTGGATGTGATTCTGCAGTTTACGCACAAATGGCGCAGAGAGCGCAGTGCCGAGGGCATCTATCTGATGACAGAGATCAAGGCCATCGAAAACACCCTTGCAGCCTGGAACAGCCTTCCTGTGGAGGGGATCATCATCTGTCTGGATTACAAGATTGCCGCCTACAGCATCTTCAGTACTCAGACTACGGACATGATGACCGTGCACTTTGAGAAGTTTGATCCCGACAAAAAGGGCTCGGCACAGATCATCTACTGGGAGACAGCCCGTTATTTGCAGGGTCGCTATCAGTGGATCAACCGCGAGCAGGATATTGGGCTGGAAGGCTTACGTCAGGCGAAGCTCAGCTATGTACCGGATCGCTTTGCGCTTTTCTTCTTTTCCCGGCTAAAAGCAGAAAACTGAATCCCCATAGCAGCAAAAAGGGCAGCAAAAAGGCAATAATCCGCTTTGGACGCGGGTTTAGCAAGATCTGCCAGAGCACAGGGTAACTGTCAGCTTTGGTCCAGCGCTTTTGATAATATTCCAGCTTGGCTGAGGGGCGCAATTCCTGCAGCTTTGCCAGTTGCCGGATATGCTTCTGGTGATACATCCTCCCCGCCATTGTACCATTTAGATCATAGCGGCTGTAGCCATGAAAGTCAAACTCCGGAAGCTTCATCTCCAGGGCATTAAATCCCTTTTCAAAGAGTTCCTGGGCAAGCGGATCCTCGGTTAAATCATGGTAGTAATAGAGCTCAAGCAACACCCCCATCATTCCGTTCAACACCCAATATGGTTCTGATGCGGGATATTCCATATACCAATAGCTGCTGTCATTGATGGCATAGCCCAGATTTGCCCGATCCGGATCAAGAGTATTCAAGGTCTTAATCGCTTTGGCATAGATCTCCAGATTGCGCTCAAAACTGGCGCGGTGTGCCAGAGCATTCATGACCACAGACTGTGCCAGAGCTGAACTCCAGGGCTTGCTTTGTTCATATTGCGGCAGATCAAAATCATAGCTTAGCAAAAAGGTGGAATCCGTCTCACTGCCATTGGCAAGCAACCAATCAGTTAGCTGGATAAAACGCTGAACCTGTCCCAAATTGCGGCTGCGGTAATATTCCCGCTTGGCATCATTGGCAATAAAGAGGGGATTGTAATGGCTTTGACCGTTGCGATACAACTGCATCGGGATTCCATTATCATCCACCGTATCGATCTGATTGAAGGGACGGCCGCTGATCTTTCCCCAAGTACGTTCGATAAAGGCGTGGATATCGGTTTCGGCAAATTGCCAGATAGCGCTGATAAACAGTAAGCTGATCAGACAGCTTGCGATTGCGATTGCTCTACGAGACATTCAGATCCTCCTTTTAAACACAAAGCTCAGGGCATACAACAGGGCCTGGCACATCACGATTGTAGCTCCGGTGGGCAAGTTCAAGCCATAGGATATTCCAAATCCTGCCACTGCACAAAGTACTGCAGCCAGCACGCTGACCACCACTGCCAAATGCAAACGCCGGACCAGATTGAAGGCTATCACTGCCGGTAGGATCAATTGGGCTGTTACCAGGATGATCCCGGCACTTTTCAGGTTCAAGACAATGTTTGCCGCCAACAGCATATAAAAGATACGATCCACAATACCAGTTTTGATCCTGAATACCCTGGCCATTTCCGGATTGTAGCTCAGATAGAAGAGTTCTTTGTAAAAAAACACCACAAAGATGGTATTGATGATTGCCAGCACTCCCAGCATCATAGCTTCAGAGGGTAGAATCAACAGCACATTGCCGAAAAGGTAGCTGGCCAGGTCAAAGCTATAATTACGCGAAAGCGAGATCAGGATGATGCCCAGCGCCATGGATAGCGAGAGAAAGATGGTGATCGTATTTGCTTCCTGCAGTTTCTGATGCCTTGCCAGTGCCGAGATTGCCAAAGCTACCAAACTCACAAAGATAAGTGCCGTCAGGTTCATGTTGATGCCGGTGATAATGGCAATGCTGATTCCGGCAAAAGCGATGTGGGACAAGGCTTCGCCCAGATATGAGACCTTGCGAAGTGTGACATATGGTGCAAAGATCGCCAGTGATATTCCGGAGAGCACAGCTCCCAATATAGCAGTAATCAAAAATCCCGGCATCAGTAGTCCTTTTCGATCAGGCGAACGCTATCGCCAAAGGTTTTATGAATCACATCCGCATTCACCAGTTCCATATCGTTGTGGCAGTGCAGGGTGCGATTCAGACAGATCAGGAAGCTGCAATAATCCGAAAGAGTGTGTAGATCATGCGAAATCGTGATGATGGTTTTACCCTGTTCATTGAGTTGCTTCAGCAGCACAAAGAAGCTTTTCACCCCGGGTCGGTCGATTCCCGCTTCCGGCTCGTCCAGAATCAAATATGGGCTGTCCGAAAGCATAGCCCGAGCCAGCATTACCCGCTGAAACTCCCCTCCGGAGAGGGTTCCGATCAGGTTGCCGGCTTTATCTTCGATTCCGGTGTGTCGCATTACTTCCCGGGCTTTTTGTTTGTGTTCTTTGCTGCAACGTTTGCCAAAGGGCAGAGTTCCGGCAATCCCCATCAACACAATATCAAGCGCCGTAGCGGGGAAATTGCGATCATATTCCTCCCGTTGCGGCAGATAACCAAAGCTGTTTAGCTTCAACCACTCTGTCTGTGCCTTGCTGTCAATGCGGACAGTGCCTTCCTGAAGAGGGATCAAACCCATGATCAGTTTCACCAGAGTGGATTTTCCGGCACCATTGGGACCGATTATTGCCGCAAAAGCCCCATCCGGAATATCCAGACTGATATTCTGCAGGATCGCTTTCCCGGCAATGCTGAAGTTTAAATCTCTAATCTCAATCATATTCCATGCTCATGGCTTTACCTCAGTTTCAGCTCGGCTTTAGCCCCGGTTTACCCCATGACACGGGGGAATCAGCGGGCGATATCGAGCTGAAGCATCGGGGAAGAAGGGAGGTGCTGGATACTATAGTCAAGCTTTAGAACCCCATCTTCATCACTTGCCAATTGGCATCGATCAGTTCAGCGACGGTTTTCACCGGCATACTGCTGCCCAGAGGATCCAGGGTGGCAAGCTCAAGCCCATATTCCCGGGCCAGGACTTCGGCTGATTTGGGATTTTGCTGGGGTTCGATGAAGATGCTTTTCACCTTGTGTTCGCGGATTTTTTTGCCCAGTTCATTGAGGTCTTTAGCAGAGGGTTCCTTCCCTGGAGAGGATTGCACCCAGCCCAGATAGTGAATATCAAAATCCCGGGTAAAATAGTGGAAGCTGTTATGATAAGTAACCAGGGCGGGATTCTCCAATTGTGCGCGATCAGCCAGTATCTTTTGCTGCACATCCGCCAGTTCTTTCTGGATGATATCGTGATTGTGCATAATCACCGGTGTAGAATCTGGAAAGATCAGGATCAATTCGGATTTCAGCTTTGTGCAGAGCTTCTGCAGCATCAGCGGGCTGGTCCACAGGTGTGGATCGGCCTGGCCTTCATGATCGTGGTGATGATCATCAAGGCTATCCTGATGGGTGATCATGTGTTCCCGCACCTGTTGGAGGGAATCCAGGGCAACCAGGTCTTGCAAGAGGTCAGCAGCAACCAGGTGTTTGGCAGAAGTGTTTTGCAGAGCCTGAGCGATGAAGCTTTCCAGTCCCATGCCGTTGGAAATGATCAAATCTGCCTTGTGCAGGTCTTTGAGATCGGCGGGTTTGGCGCTCCAATTGTGCGGAGAAGCATTAGGCGGAACCAGGGATTTCACTTCGATGCCATCGCCCACCAATTGTTTTATGAGCAATTCATACGGATGGATAGTGGTGATAATCAATGGTTTTGCGCTTTCTTCAACTGTCTTTTTGCTTTTGCAGCCCAGGCTGAAGAGGAGCAGAAAAAGAATCAATATCGTGGTATTTCTTTTCATATCAATCTCCTTGCAAAAGGTCGGGAGACAGGATTGTGTCTCCCGCTCTTGTAATGAAGTTTATTCCATGCTTCGCAGGAGGCTGGTAAGCAGACGGACTCCCACGCCGGTGGCACCATAGGAATAGATGCCATTGATCTTGTCTTTGGTTGCCTGACCGGCAATATCAATGTGGATCCAGGGTTTATCCTGCACAAATTCACCGATAAAGAGAGCTGCTGTGATGCAACCGGCAAGCGGGCCACCGATGTTTTTCAGATCGGCAACTTCGGATTTGAGCAATTCCTTGTAGGGCTCATGCAGGGGCATTTCCCAGATCATTTCTCCGCTGAAATCACTGGCTTCTTTGAGCTGATGGAGCCAGGAGGAGTTGTTGCTGAGGACGGCGGAGAAATCATGACCCAAGGCAGCCACTGCTGCACCGGTGAGGGTGGCAATATCCAGGACGCGATCAGCCTTTTCCTTTTCCAGGGCATAGTGAATGGCATCAATCAGGGTAAGGCGGCCTTCGGCATCGGTGTTGAGCACTTCAATGGTCTTTCCTGCCATGGAGGTAATGATGTCACCCGGGCGATAGGCTTCGCCACTAACCATGTTTTCGGCAGCGCCGATGATGGCAACAACATTTACTTTCAACTTCAAAGTGGCGATGGCTGCCATGGTTCCGATCACTGCGGCTGCTCCACCCATATCGCTTTTCATATTGACCATGCTGGGTCCTGGTTTCAGGCTATAGCCACCGGTATCAAAGGTGAGGCCTTTGCCTACCAGGGCGGTGAGTTGATTCTTTTTATCTGGGTTTCCGCTGTAACGCATAATGATCAGGCGGGGATCAACTTTGCTGCCTTTTCCTACCGCCAGCAGGGCATCCATTTTGAGGCGTTTCAACTTGTCCATGGAGTGAATCTCAATGGAAAAGCCATATTGCAGAGCTGCTTTTTTGGCATGATCAGCAAGGCTTTCCGGATTCATGATATTTGCCGGTTCGTTCACCATATCCCTTGCCAGATTGGTGGCTTCGGCATAAATCCTTCCTTCAAGGATGCCGCGATTGATATGCCGGGTATTCTTTGTGCTAAGGAGTAAATGGATGGATTCGATCTCGTGAACCTCGTCACTGGAGATGTATTTATTGAACTTATATGCACTTAGCAGTGCCGATTCTGCCAGGACGTGTCCCAGGATCACATCGTTGATCACGGGCTCAAAACTCATCAACACATACACCTGATGTGATTTCAGGCTGTTCGCCTTGCGCCAGCAATTGGCAAAGATGCTGCGCAACCTGGAGGAATTCAAATCGGCATTCTTGCCCACGCCACACAGGATGATCACCTGCCTTTTTTTGCTCAGCATTCTGGTGAACGAGCTCATCTTACCATAGCTGAAGCTAAAGTTCTCGGCTTTGATGTAGGATTCCAATTCGGCTTTGAGTTCTTCATCCACGAATTCGAGGCCTTCCAATGAGGCATCTTCTTCGTGGATAAAAACGAGGGTTTCAACGTGTTCCGGCAACTTACGGGTAACATCGATTTTCATGGTCTGCTCCTTGTTTTATCTTAATATTTCTAAAAGTCTTCAGAAAGGCTCAGGTAAACCTGAGGTTTGCTGATGCGGGAGAGATTGGTGAGCCAGGCCACATCAAGCTTGAGTACAAAATAACCAACATTCAGGCGAGGCCCGAAGCCGTAACCTAATTGGATGTCTTCCAGCAGGCCATCGTTTACGCCCCGGAAATGCTTGTTCTGATCCCACACGGCGCCAACATCCACATAGGCGGAACCCCGGATGTTGCCCAAAGCGAGCGGGATGGGGAAGGCCATGGCAAAATAATCCAGCAGGGGAAAGCGCAGTTCCATGCTGCCCAGAACCTTCTTGTTTCCGGATAAATTGTGCGAAAGCGCTCGCACTCCGTAGTAACCACCCAGAGAGAAGCGATCCGGATATTTGCCGCTGCTGATGCCAGCATTGGCTCTCAAAGCCAGCGAATAGCGTTTGTTGAACAAAGTGTAGCTGCGGAGGTCCAGATAGTTGGTCAGATAATCCAGATGATCCCTGGCAAAGCCTTTGCGCAGGTTATAATATCCCCGCCAGCCTACCAATGGTCCAGTTGATCCATACAAGGCGTTATCGAATACCACAGAGATGCCGGGGGTTATAGCGGTATCCTTGATATGCTCGATGTTGTTTTGCCAGTCTTCACTGGAGATATCCGAATTGTGCAGATAGTCCCAATGCCTTTCGTAATCATAGAGCATGCTGTCAAACTCGAGGCGGGTAAAGCGGCTGAAGGGATAGCGTGCCAGAAAGTACAGCCCGGTTTGACGTTCCCGCAGGCGATAATAGTCATATCCCCATTCCTCATAACTGCGGTAGTAGGATTCATCGTAGAAGTTATATATTCCTCCTCCCCAATCCAGCCGTTTTTTCAAGTACAGATAGGTGAGCAGGAAATTGGTTTCAGCCAGCTTATCGGTGATGCCCAGATTTATCCCGATGGCATGATCTCCCATCAGGTCGCTGAGTCCGATTTCAACGCTACCTACAGCGCCGCCACCGCTGGAATAGGCAGCTCCGCCCCACACCCGGTCAAGCATGAAACGGGGACGGTAAGCTTTGATGGTTGGAGGATTGTCTGAGGGAGCATCTGGACGGGCATCCCAGCTAAAATTGCTGGCAATCAGAGAGGTATCCGGAACCACGGGTTCAAAGCTGCTGAACACTGGACGGCGGACATCTCCGCTGCTGCTGGGATTACGCCTTGGCAGCGGTTGCTTTTTGGCAATGCCATAGTAATCCAGACGTTGAAAATCAATGCGATCCAACAAATCTCCCTGTTGCTGATAGAGCGAGGGCAGACGGTAGGTTTGAAAGTCAAGATTCTGCAGAGGGTTGTTTGCAAAATAGATGTCCCAGCCTTCACTGAAGAAGTTTGAGATCAGCATGTAATTGTTATCCTGGGAGATATCTGCACAATTAACTCCGGAGATAACTTTGCTGAGCGGGGCGATCATCCCCTCCTTCAGATCCAGGATTTCCAGATTGGCGATCTTATCCCTGAGGGAGATAAATCCAACCTTGTTGCCGGAATCAGTGTAAAAAGGCATGTTGCAATCAAAGTTTTCTTTGGTTAGCTGAAAGATTCTTGCATCACTGAAATGATATTCAAAGATGTCGCTACTGAAATTGGCGAAGAAGCCATAGCGGGTGGAGCCTTCAATTTCATCTCGCTCGGAACTGAACACGATCTTCTGACCATCAGGAGAAAAGCGGGGTTGCATATCATTGTAGGAATCATTGGTGATGTTTTGGAGCTTGTGGCTTTGCAGATCATAGACAAAGATGTCTGACTGCATTGCCTTTTGTGCACTGAGCACGATGCTCTGCCCATCGGGAGACACATCCAGTTCAAAGATCGAGGCCAGCTCCGGAAGCTCAATACTTTCGGTGATTTTGCCGCTATCCACATCCAGCACGTGGATTCTATCGCCCGAGGAGGTCTTGGCGGCAAAAGCTATATGTTTGCCATCGGGAAACCAACTGAGATTGCTGCGGAAATAGTGAAACTCTTCCATCTTGGCTGTAGCTTCACCGGTGATGATTTTACGGGCTTTGCTGAGACCCTGGGTGCCTGCCATCCAGATGCTGTAGCGAGCGCCTTGATCCGAATAATAGACATACCGGCTGCCATCCGGGGAGAAGCGGGGGGCGAAATTGAAATATGACCCTTCCTTCTGGCGGTCTGTGCGTTTTTCATATACTTCTGAGGGTATCTGGTGACTATTGACCAGGGGGAAGAAATCGCGTTTGAGCTGATATCTCCAGCGGGACTCCAAATCCTTGAACTCCATGGCAAATACACGTTTGGTAGCATCATCAAGGCTATTCATGCTGCGCAGGGAATAGAAGTATTCGCTCACTTTTTCCCGGCCATAGGTCTGGGCAATAAAAGCCAGAAAGCTTTCGCCCAGGCGATAAGCCAGATATCCATCCAGATAATCCAGCTTGGGCAGCTTGTCGTTTACCACCAGATCCAGGATAAACATGTTATTGTAGGGATCTTGACCGCCGATGGAGAGATATTCGGGCAAGCCTTCGGAAAACCAGAAGGGGAAGGAAACCGGACGCAGGGCTTCGATTGCGCTGGTTACGCGGCTATCCAATCCGTTGACATAGGCATGGGTGAGTTCGTGCGCCAGGAGCTCTTCCAGCTCACTATAGCTGCCATCAAAGGGGACTACAACGCGGTTGCGCAGACTTTCGGTGAAGCCTCCCACACCCTCGGTGAGCAGGGGATAGATGATATTGGTGACCTGAAACTCAGATTTGGAGGCATAAAACACGATTGGAATGCGGCTCAGAATCGGGTATTTGAGATCATCCTTGAGATAATAGTAGATATCCTCGGCCATCAAAGCGACGGTCTTGCCAAAATCATTCTCATCCTTGGGAAAATAGATATCAAAATGCATGGTCTTGAGCACAGACCAATCCTGAGGATGGGCATTTACCTTGTTTTTACCAAAGCTCTGGGCAGTCAGGTTTATGCAGAGCAGTACAAGAATTGATAACAGCAGGGGTTTCTTCATGTCTATCCTAAAATATGGAGAACTTAAGGTACTTTTTGGGATTCGCCTTGATGTCCTTGATCAGGGCTTCCAGATTGTCAATCGAGCGTTTCATCCCGATATAGACATCATCATCGGTCAATAGTTTGCCTGCGGTTCCCTGTCCGGATTGCAGGGCATCAAGGCTGTTGTGCAATTTTGAAGACAAGGCATCCAGACTGTCAAGGCTGTTATTGAGTTTATTTATAGCTTTGGGAGCAATGGAGATGCTGGTTTCCAATTCACTTTGATTTTGGGCAATGAATTGATCCACCCGGCGGGTAAGGAGATCGATACTGCTGATAGTTTGTGAGATTTCGGTTTTGATTTCGCTGAAGTTGTGCTCGGTTTTTCGCACTGCCTGGGAGGCATCGCCCAAAAGGTCTTCACCCTTAGCCAAAAGCCCGGTATCGCTGTCGAAATCGTGCAAAATCTGATCAAGCTTGTTCAAACTGGCTGAAGCGCTGGAGATCAGGCTCATCATACCAACGGGGTTTTCTCCAATCTGGATTTGAGTAAGATCCAGCATTTCGCTTTCAGTAGAAGGCACAATCTGCAGGCTCTTGCTGCCCATCAGACTATCTTCGATCAAAAAACGGCTACCCCTGGGGGGTTTGA
This sequence comes from Candidatus Cloacimonadota bacterium, assembly GCA_023230025.1. Taxonomy (GTDB): domain Bacteria; phylum Cloacimonadota; class Cloacimonadia; order Cloacimonadales; family Cloacimonadaceae; genus UBA5456. The sequence continues at coordinate 10,120 of JALNYD010000080.1, forward strand.
TGTCATTCGAAATCCGGCCGGAAACCAGGATGCCATCCTCATGCAGCGTCACAGTCTTGATTCTTCCGGCTTCCATTCCCCGGTACATGATCTTGTCCCCCACTTCCAAACCCATCACGTCATTGAAGAGCACGCGCAGATCTTGTTGAGATTGGATCGATAACCGGTTTGTGAACCAAAGGTAGGAAAATATCAGGATCAACAGGATTAAGATCGTCCAGATCCCTGTCTTGATCCGGGTGCTGCGTAGTTTGCTGTAGAACTTTGCCACGAGCTTACTCCTCAGGTTTTCAGTTTTTTCTTTTCGGCGGCAGGGAAAAGAATATTGTTCAGAATCAGGCGATAACCGGGGGAGCT
>JALNYD010000002.1 GCA_023230025.1 Candidatus Cloacimonadota bacterium
AAACGGAGTCCCGGTGCGGTCATCGGATTATGCCAATGAACACACCATACCCGATAATGATCTGATCTATCCCTATGTGATTCGCCGTCGTAACCAGGAATACGATCCGGATGATCCCAACAACGTTTGGCATTATCAGATGCGCAACGTCTATAACATGAACAAGACCAATATCAAGAGTGACGGGTTCCTGCTGGACGTCTATACTCTGAATGTGGATAATACCAGAAACTACAATTTGCCGGACAGTCTGAACACCGGACAATTTATCACATATGCAGATTACCTGAGGCTGGATAGTTCCGGGGATGGACAGATCAATGGCGATGACAACACGGTAAATCTTGCGGCTGGCCTGATCATGTTCCCCTTCATAGAACCCTTCCGTCCTCTGGGGGATTTAGTGTTGTATGAAGATGAGCACGAAAGCGTAAGCTATCTGGATATCAAGTTCTATCTCTCCGTAAAAGGCAAGATTGGCCGGGAAGCGATTGAGCTTTCCCAAACAGGGATATTGAAGGGTAGTGTTCGGGTCAAAGTAAATGGAGTTGAGCAGCGAGAGAACGTAGATTATCTGGTGGATTATGATTTTGGGCGGATCACATTCCTGACCGCAGCGGGAAAGGATCCCGATGCCAAGATTGAAATTGATTATGAAAACAGATCGATGTTTGATGTTACCCGCAAAACTCTTGCTGGCATGCGGGCTGATTGGCAAGTGACCGACTTTGCAAAGTTGGGGGGTACCTTGATCTATAGATCCGAGACTGTATCGGATAAGAGACCCCGGATTGGCAATGAGAATATTCAAATGTGGATGGCAAACGTTGATGGCAGTCTGGGTTTCAAGCCTGCCTTTGTTACCCGCTGGATTGATGCGATGCCCTTTATTTCCACCTCAAAGGAAAGCGAGATCACTCTTTCAGGAGAGATTGCCTACACCATCCCCAATATCTATGGAGATCCAGATTCCAAAAAGAAGATTTCCTATCTTGACGACATGGAATCGATCATGGATTCCTATCCACTTGGAGTCACTTTCTCCACTTGGATGATGGGTAGCAAACCATCGAGTGTATCACTGGCAAAGGGCAGGATGAATTGGTATAATCCCAAAAATATCCGTCGTGAGCAGATCGAAGATCCTGCAACCCTGACCGAACGTGAACGGCGTGAAACAGCTACAGTGCTCGCACTCAGACATTGGCCCAATACTCTCTATATGCCGGGCAGCGGAGTACAAAGCTGGAGCGGAGTAATGAAGTATCTGGGCAATCAATTGGATTTCTCCCAAAAGAAATATATCGAATTGCTTGTTAAAGTTGATAAAAACGCCAATGAACCACGCCCAGAAGTAATCCTGAATGTGGATCTGGGGGATATCACCGAGGATTTCTATACGGAATTTGGTGGCTTGGGAAATCTCAATACCGAAGATGATAACTTGGATGGAGTATTGACTCTTGATGAAGATATTGGTCTGGATGGCGTTGAGCATGGAGAGCCGGGGCATGATCCCTTTGATCTTGCCGATAATCAGATGGATTCCTATGGTGATTATCCCAACATCAACGGAAGCGAAGGCAACCGGGTGCTGGATACTGAAGATATGGATGGCGATGGCGTATTGGATCAATTGGATCGTTATTTCAGCTATAGTATCTCTCTGGCTGATACAACCGGGCAGAATCACGATGGATGGGTGTTATACCGCATTCCACTAACAGATCCGGATTACTATACCATTGTCAATCTTTCCAGCGTTGGTACGCCGCCTACGCTGAAGAAGATATCCTATGCCAGAATATGGTTGCAATGCGATGCGCCGGCAAGAGTGTTTATTGCTGATGCCTCAGTGGCAGGTAATAAATGGCAGGATTTCTTTGTTCGGGATGCCAATGGAACCATTCTTTCGGAATCGGAGCTTGCAGCCTATAATACAGGTTACCTGACCGGGATTGTCAATAATCAAAAAAACTCCATTCACTATACTTCACCTCCGGGAACTGTATATATTGAAGATCGACGGGAATCCAGCGAATCATCTCTTTCGGTAGATATTGCTAACTTACAGAGCTCCCATCAGGTCTTGCTTCGTCAGCGGATGCTGGATTCATACAATCTGCTGGCTTATGAAGGTTTGAAGTACTGGGTGTATCCAGAAGCAGTTGCCGGAGCTGATGCGCATGAACTGGAGGTGTTCTTCCGGATTGGGGCAGATTCTCTGAATTACTATCAGGTTACTCAGAAAGTTCCTGTGATTCCCTACCAAAGTAAAATGGACTTGAATTCCTGGGTGGAACTGAATTATGACCTGGATGACATTACTGCTCTTAAAGAGCTAGAGCCTGGAGCTACATCGGATACGCTGGTAGTAGGGAATACCACTTATTTCTACAAAGGCAGACCCACTCTGACTTCAATCCGGGAAATCTATCTGGGTATCGTGAATCCACGTACTGAAACGCAAGAAAAACCATACAGCGGTACAGTCTTCTTCAACGATATGCGGGTTTCAAATCCCTATCAGGATATGGGTATCGCTAAACGTGTGAGTTTGAATACTAAATTTGCCGATCTGGCAACACTGGATCTGGAATATGAGGCTAAAAGCGAAAACTTCAATCCGGTTATTCAACGCGGCCGGCAAAACACATTTACCGAGACTGAAACGGTTAACATCACCAATAAAATCTTCTTTAACAAGCTCTTCCCCAATTCCTGGGGACTGGATATTCCGCTTACCTTGCGGCGCAACTATACCACTGGCAAACCGCGATTCCGGGCTGATTCAGACCTTCTGATCGCGAATATTCCGGATCCGGAAGAGCGGAAGCGGGAACTGACTGAAACATTGGTTTATCTGGCTGATTTTGCCTATTCCTTGAGGACTCCATCCAAAAACAAGATTCTGCAATACACTTTGGGTAAATTGACTTTCTCGGGAAACCTTGAACAACGCTCCAGCCACACGGCCAAAAGCAAAGATGATTCTAATTCCTGGCGGGGTACTTTGGGCTATAATCTTACATTCGCCAACGACAAGGTCAGCTTCCCGATAATTAAGAATTACCGTCTGGGATTTTTCCCCACAGCATTCTCGAATAGTTTCACTATAAGTGATACCCGTCCTGAGAAGTATAACTGGGAATTGCGGGATGGAGTCTATGACTGGTACAAACTCACTCAGATCGTAGACACAAAGCTTTTTACCAGTGATAACAACATCACTTGGCCTCTTACCAGTGATTTTAGCGCTTCGGTACGGTTTAACACCAAGAGAGATTTGCTCCAGAAGAGCTACTTCAAGGATATCAATATAGGTAAACAGACTGAGTTTGTTCAGGACTTGGGTTTCAACTACAATCCCAATTATTTCCCGAGATTAATGCAAATCACCGCCAGTGGATCAGCTCGCTATACTGATATGATGCGCAAGTATTACGAAAATCAGGAAGGCACTCAGGTCGAGATATTCCAACGGGATGGAAATACAAACAGAAGCCTCAGAGCCAACCTTTCTTTGCAGAACTCCACTTTGCTTACCGCTTTAGTGACAAGCATGAAGAGCAAGCTTCCCAATCGTACATCTTCTGATAAAGAAGACATCAAGTATGAAGACCTCAAGGAATATGAAATCAAAGATGATCTAAGTGAAGATGAGCTAAAGAAACTGGAACAGCTTAAGGAAGAAGAAAATAAGAAGCGTGAACAGGAGAAGCTCAAAGAAGAAGAAAACAAGAAGCGTGAACAGGAGAAGCTCAAAGAAGAAGAAAACAAGAAGAGTGAACAGGAGAAACTCAAAGAGGAAGAAGAGCAAAAGAAGCTCCAGGAAGAGATGAAAGATGATCAGGACAAGCCAGAGGAGCCATCTGTCGATCCAGATATGGATACAGGTGATCCAGATCAAATACAGGATAAGGAACCGATCCCAGAGGATCAACCTGTTGATGAGGAACCTCTTGCAGATGAGCCGAAACCTGATGATGAAATTAAAAAAGGCCCTTCGATCAATCCATTTATCACTCTCCTTGACTATCTGGCCAGAGTCAAGAATATCACTGCCTCATACCAGAATAGCTATACCATGAATTACACCAGGAAGTCAGACTTGCCGCCCTTCACCTTCCAGATTGGCTTACCCCATTCAGTAGAAAGGGATTTTCTGGATGCTATTGGTGACGACAATACCCTAACGCTTTCGTCAGGCTTGTTCCTGGGACGCAACCTGGACAGTACGATAAACTTTGCTCATAGCTTCAACAGACGTTACTCCAGTGCCAGTCAGCAGAATATTGCCACTACATTCCCTGATATTACTCTTAGCCTGATGGATTGGGAGCGCTGGGTAGGATTGTCCAAGTTTGTTCAAGGTGCCAGATTGAATTCAGGATTCCAATATACAATCCGGGCCAGTGGAGATATTGATTGGGCAAAACCGAAACAGGAATCAGTTACCATTGCGATGTCGCCTCTACTCGGCTTCACGGGAAACATCCTGCAAAAAGTATCCACCAACCTCAGCTTTTCCATGTCTCAAACTACAAATACCACTGATATGGATAGCTATGACATTGTCAAGGTTAGCGACACCAAGTCTCTGAATGGCAACATATCATATAGTTTCACCCAGGGTAGAGGCTTCACAATCCCATTTACAGGCAAGAAGATCCATATCAGCAACCAGCTATCCACCTCTCTTGGTATTGCCTATGAGAATAATGAAGATGTCACCAAGGGTAGAGAAAACTCCCAGGTAGATCGCTCCACTTCCAGACTGGCATTTACTCCCGGAGCTACCTATCAGTTTGATCAAAACATCAAGGGTGGACTTACTTCGAGCTATGAAGTAACTACTGACCGCAAACGCGATGATGGCTCAAGCATATTCAGCCTGGGTGTGTGGGTTGAGGTTAATCTCTAGAGCCTATCCGATTCTCAATACTTCTCAATCATTGCACATAGATACCAGCTCGAACTACGCCAGCTCGGATTCTGGTATGGGGATCAAGGTAACAACCTTTACCCGATGCATTCAGCAGGAATTCCTTCTGATCGGTTGAATAGTTTAACTTCCCAAAACCCTGCATCAGAATCAGTGATGTATCCAGATTCTCAAAGCCAGTATTAATCACTCCCTGCTCCATTGAAAGGTATTGATAGAGCATTCTCTCGTTCAAGGATGCACAAATAATGGCCTTAGGTTTGGTTTCTAATATCCCGATGAACTGCTCGTCACTAACGGCAGCGTCAAGGACCAGGATGTCCTCAGAGTTGATCTCCATTGCATCAGGTTTATCTATCCACCGCAGAATACCATACACTTTAGGTCCCCAACCAATAGATGCTTCCAGGCGGGTCGCTTCAAACACTATCTCGGCAGATTTACCCTCTTCCACAGAGCTTACTTGTCCATGCACCAAAGCTTTGTATTCATAGGCTTTATCGGGATATTGGATAGTTATTACACCGGTATTTGTGTCATAACCAATGATCTTGCCTGTGGTAGGGGATTTAACAGACATCAAGCCCCGATTGCGGTCAATCTTGCGGGCCAGACTCTCCTCTTCATAAACAAAGTCTCCCACGTGATGAAGAAGGTATTTGGATACTTGCCTCGGCTTTACTGCCAGCTTATCTGACAGATTGATCTTGTGCGGTTTGAGATCATAATCTTGAATCTCTGAGGCAACTATGATGCCAACAGCATATTCAATATGCTCCACTTTGGCCCGAACCGGAGAACGGAAGGGATGCTTGATCTCTGCCTCAGGAATGGGATTTGTCAGGATCTGATCATAGGTAATCTTTTCTCCAACTCTGACCTGCATCGCCTCCCGGATCAGTCCCTCGGATATCTGGTGATTGGTGGGAATAGCATTGATTACAAATAGACGGGCGGGATCATATTGGTTGATCCCAACGATATCCTGAGGTTGAACCACAGAGCCTTCATTTACCTGAATTGAGCCTTTGTATGGGAGATCGATAAGCCTGCTATACTTGCCCTTTAGCGGTACATTTATATTGCGGAAGCTGGCTGCCCCTGGAGTGTCAGGATACATGTTTAAAGCCCTTGCAACCTTGGGGCTATAGATGCTAGGATTCATGCGGGTATCAATTATTATCGGCAGTGCACTTTCGATTTCTCGTGCTTCTGAGCTTCCGCTGATCAAACACTTCTTGCCAGGCTTGAGGTTCAGTCTCTGCTTCGGTTCTGCAGTCAAGAGGATAAAATCATCGCTGAATACATCCTTGATCTGGCTTCCATCCAGTTTTATTTGTAATACTTTCATGCCAGTCTTGAGGGGGAAGTTTGGCCTGATGTAAAGAGCCAGCGGTTCCAGGCAATCACTCTCCAGCAATTTCCTGCTAAGTTCTTCATCGCTCTGAGAAAGCACCCCCAGATGTGGACTGATAAAGTGCTTATCGATCATGAGCTGAGTGATACCCTGAGGTTGAAAGCCTGAAATCAGCATATCAATGCACTGCCCTGTATTCCGGGCATGGGCAAAGACTCCTCCTGCACCGATCAGTATATCAATATCACTGGGGTAGAAAGAATATCTTCTTTCGTTCTCAATGTAGTGGAACTTCTCCTCATACTTATCCCGGCCTTCCTGCTTAAGTGTATCCAGATAGCCAAGTTTTTGAGTATTGTAGTGCATCTGCTGATGTTGGGCAAAGGCAAGAGTGATGGCGGCTTTGGCCAGGGCATGTTCGATTTTGTATTCAACGCTACCTACAGGATCAACCGTGGGAAAGATGGTTTTATTGCCGATGTAGTTGCGCAACTGATCCTCATTGATATCTGGAGGTAACATACTCATTAAGCTCTCAACGCCACTTTCTTTCAGTACGTTCAAGGCGCTATAACTCATACCCAGATTTGCACTTACGGTACGCTGGAAGTGATTGTTGATCCTGGTGAACACATCAGTAGTAGCTCCCCCGATATCGAAAGCTATCAGATTCTTGTCCTCCAAGCCCAGATTCTGCATTGATCTCAACAAACCTGCAGGAGTAGGCAGAATCGCTTCAGATACCAGATTCTTGATCTTATAATAGCCTGGAGCCCGCTCCATAACGTTTTCCATGAAGAGACCCTGGATTTTCTCTTGAGTGGGCTTGAGTTTCTCTTCCTGCAAACTGGGACGTAGATTTGGAAGTATATGAAGATCAAAGTCTCGTGTGATCATACTCTTGATCATATTCACAGCATCCTTGTTGCCAGCATAAATAGTGGGAATCTTGGTGCTGGTGCTGTATTTCGGTAATGGTTTTGCGATCCGCAGGATTTCGGCCATACGCAGAACAGTGCTCAAAGCTCCTCCATCGGTTCCTCCACAGACCAGGATCATATCCGGGCGTAGATTACGCATGGCTTGCATTTGTTCAACAGTCTTACGTTTATCATCGATGGCAAACACATCCAGGATCACACCTCCAGCTCCATAGGCTGCACGTTTTGCACTGCTGGCACTATCAAAGAGGGTAAGGCCGATCACCAGAATCTGCAATCCACCTCCTGCGGAACTAGTGCTCAGATAAGATATTTCTGAATCGAAGCTTATAGATTCCGGAGACGCAGACGGCTGCAGGATTGGCACACTACATTGTTGTTGAAGCTCGAGTGCTGCGTTGTACACTCCGATATTCACATCGTTGATAGGTTCTTCCACCGTAGTATCCGCATGTGATATGCCCAAAAGCTTTTGATTGTTCACATCGATCAATATGCCTTTGGTAGTAGTGGAACCAATATCTGTAATGAAACAATAAGGTTTTGATAATGCCATATAAAGCTCCTATACTGCGCTTTTGTAGCAGCCGCTACATCTAATATAGTCAATATTGAGTGATGTGGAAGTATTATTTGGAAAGAATGGGTAAAGGAAGTAAGGATGATCGAATCATCCAGAGTAACAAATGACCCCAGAATCTATACTACTCCAGCCCGGATCAGATCATGCATGTGCAGGAGCCCTGCGGCTTTGCCTTGGGCGTCAATCACAGGAAGCATTGTAATGCTGAACTGTTCCATCAGGTTCAAGGCACTGACTGCGAGATCATCGGGAAGACACGCTTTGGGATTTGCGGTCATGCAATCTTTGGCAGCGTAACTCAATATATTCTGCTGTTTCTGCTGGATATGTCTGCGCAGATCACCATCGGTGATGATGCCCATGAGTCTGCCATCAGCGTCTTCGACAATGGTGCAGCCTAGCTTCTTGGAACTCATCTCCAATATGCTATCCATTAGCGAGGCACTCTCCAGCACCCGGGGTAACTCCTGATCCTGATGCATGAGATCTTTCACTTTTAATAGCAAACGCTTGCCAATTGCACCACCTGGATGGAAGCGGGCAAAATCATTTAAGGAGAAGTTTTTGTCTTTCAGCAAAGCTATCGCCAGGGCATCCCCCAGAGCGAGCGCTACTGTTGTACTGGCTGTTGGCACCAGGCCAAGGGCTTCAAGCGAACTATCCACTTTTGTGCTCAATACGGCATCTGAGGCTTTTGCCAATTGAGATTCTGGGTTTCCAGTGAGGCTAATCAAAGGAATCCCAATAAACTTGATAAATGGGATGATCGCCAGCATTTCTGAAGTATTGCCACTATTCGAAATAGCGAGCACCACATCCTTATTATTGAGCATGCCCAAATCCCCGTGGATGCCTTCCGCAGCATGCAGGAAGATAGAGCTAGTTCCTGTGCTGGCCAGGGTTGCTGATATCTTGCGGGCAATGATGCCAGCTTTGCCAATGCCAGTAAGCACCACTTTCCCTTCACAAGCCTTGAGTAACTGGAAGGCCTTCTCTAATTGGGCATGATCGAGGCTTTCTGCCACCGTTTTGATGGCAGAAGCCTCTTTCAATAGTTCGTCTTTGATGCAGTTGGTTATGCTCATAACTCAGATTTAATTGCCTGCAGGGCAGCATCAAAAGTCATTGCTCCCAAATCACCTTTGGTATGGCGACGAAGGGTAAGCATGCTCTCTTCGGCTTCTTTCTTGCCCACTATGCACATAAATGGGATTTTCTTGAGCTCGGCTTCACGGATTTTGTAGCCAATCTTCTCACTGCGGAAATCCACTTCACAGCGCAAACCTTCTGCCAGGAAACGCTCCTGCAGATATTTGGCATAATCAATCTGCGCATCTGTGATTGGCAGGATCATCATCTGATTCGGAGCCAGCCACAAGGGCAGGTTTCCTCCGTGATACTCCAGCAGAGTGGCAAAGAAGCGCTCTACTGAGCCCAAAACAGCCCTGTGAATCATATAGGGACGATGGGCTGCATTATCTGATCCAATATATTGCATATCAAAGCGTTCCGGAAGGTTAAAATCGAACTGGATGGTGGTGCATTGCCAGGCTCTCCCTATGGCATCCTTGATCTTGATATCAATCTTGGGGCCATAGAAAGCTCCGCCACCCTCATCTATATCAAAGGGCAGATTTAGCTTCATAAGTGAAGCCTTCAAGCTCTGAGTAGCCATATCCCAATCTTCTTCCTTACCCACTGACGCTTCGGGACGGGTGGATAGATAGATCATGAACTCCTGGAATCCAAAAGATTTTAGCATATCAAGAGAGAATACGATCAGCTTTTCCACTTCATCACTCACCTGCTCTGGCGTGCAAATGATATGGGCGTCATCCTGAGTAAAACCTCTTACACGCATCAATCCATGCAATACTCCGCTGCGTTCATAACGATATACTGTGCCCAATTCTGCCAGCCGGATTGGTAATTCACGATAGCTATGATGATTGGCGTTATATATACTGAGGTGGAAGGGGCAGTTCATCGGCTTGATATAGTAATCAGCACCCTCAACATCCATCTTGGAATACATGTTTTCCTTGTAGAATCCCAGGTGTCCGCTGGTTTCCCAAAGGTTGCTTCTGCCCACGTGGGGAGAATAGACCAGCTGATATCCGTTCTTGAGATGCTGATCCTTCCAGAAAGATTCAATTTGATGACGAATCATAGCGCCATTGGGATGCCAGAGCACCAATCCAGGACCAACCTCGTCGTTGATGGAGAAGAGGTCAAGATCCTTACCCAGCTTGCGATGATCGCGTTTGGCAGCTTCTTCCAGAAAGTTCAGATATTCATTCAGTTCTTTATTACTGGGGAAGCTGATGCCATAGATGCGTTTAAGCATCTTGTTCTTTTCATCTCCACGCCAATATGCTCCAGAGCTCTTCAAGAGCTTTACAGCTTTGATCTTCCCAGTGGAAGGAATATGGGGTCCGCGGCAAAGATCAATGAAATCGCCCTGAGTATAGGTGCTGATCACATCCCCATCGGGGATCTCACTCAAGATTTCGATCTTGTAGTTTTCACCCATATTGCGAAAAGCTTCTATGGCTTCAGCTTTGCCTAGCTCCCTGCGGGTATAAGGCAAATCATTTGCAATGAGTTCTTTCATGCGCTGTTCAATGTTGAGCAGGTCCTCCTCTGTGAAGGGTTCATCACGATCAAAGTCATAGTAAAAACCCTGATCGATGGCAGGGCCGATGGTCACCTGAACTTTTGGGAAAAGTTGTTTGACAGCTTGTGCCATAAGGTGGGCTGTACTATGCCAATAGAGCTGACGCCCTGCTTCAGTTTTAAAGGTGTGGATGACAACGCTGGCATCCTTATCAATGATGCTGTTGATATCCACCATTTTACCGTTTATTTCTGCCGCCAGGGCTGCATCAGCAAGGCGGGGGCTGATATCTTTCGCGATATCCAGAGCACTAACTGCGCCAGGATATTCCTTGGTGCTCCCATCAGGAAGGCTTATTATCACTGCCATAATATCTCCATTTTTTCTGATATCCATTGTAAACTCGGTTTCGCTCTCAAGCCAATCACACCAGGCTTTGCAAGGATTCACTGCTCAACCGGTTATGACCTGTTCTCTGCATAGACAAAGTCACGTTTGCAAAAATAACGATACAGCATTCTTGTCAAGCCCGCTCTTTCAACCGCAGCATTCTGAGGCTGTTAAAGATCACCAGAAGGCTCACTCCGACGTCGGCTATGATGGCTTCCCAAAGCCCCGAGAGTCCGCTTAAGCCCAGAATCATAACCAACACTTTGATTCCCAAAGCTAGAGCGATGTTCTGCCAAACTATCCGATTGGTTAAGCGCGACAGGGCAAATGCATTCAATAGCTGTTCAGGGTGATCATTGAGCAGGATTACGTCGGCACTTTCAATGGAGGCTTGAGCTCCAATCGCTCCCATGGCAATTCCGATATCTGCTCTTGCCAAAACCGGAGCATCATTCAAACCGTCTCCACAAAAGGCCAGCAGACCCTTTTTAGCTTTCATCATATCTTCAATATACTGAAGTTTGTCCGCTGGTAGCAACTCCGAGTAATAAGCATCAAGATTCAGAGCTTTTGCTACAGAGGCAGCTTTAGCTTCCCGGTCGCCCGACAACATCGCTATCTCTTCCACGCCATGTTTACGCAAACCTGTGATAGCCTCAGGCATGCCCTCTTTAATCTCATCCGAAAACAGGGCAGCCCCAATATAGCAGGCGTTCTTTGCCAGGTGAACTGCGCTGGATTCGCCACAATCAACCAGATTCAGATAGCCCAATTCCTTGAAAAAAGCTTCCGAACCGGCTGTATAATCCATGCCCTGGTATTCTAGAGTGATACCTTTGCCCGGTACTTCAATGAACGAAGTCAACATGGCCGCGTTAAAATCAAAACTTAGAGCTTTCTTAACCGCCAGGGCATAGGGGTGATTTGAGGTGTATTCACAAAGGTAGAGCGCTTCTTCGAGCTCACTGGGATCTACATCTGGGGCGCTGATTACCTGCTGCAACTTCAGATCTCCAGTGGTCAAAGTTCCGGTCTTGTCAAACACCAGGGTCTTGGAACTGCGCAGCGCATCCAAAAAGACGCTGCCTTTGAAGATGATCCCTTTACGGGCAGCTATGCCTATTCCGATAAAATATGAAAGTGGAATCGAGATAACCAGGGCACAAGGACAGCTAACGATTAAGAAAACCAGAGCGCGTTTGAACCAAACAGCCCCGGAATAACCAAGGATCACAGGAATCAGGAAGACCAGCAGCGCCGCCAGCACCACTGCGGGAGTATAGTATCTGGCAAAGCGAGTGATAAATCTCTCCTGGCGTGACTTCCGGGCAGAGGCATTCTCAATCAAGCCCATGATCCTGGATACCATACTCTCGGATTCCTGCCTCTGAACCTCGATTTCCAATAAACCGCTGTTATTTAAGCAACCGGCATATACTTCAGAATCAGGCTGTACCAAAAGCGGCTCAGATTCTCCGCTGATGCTGGATGCATCCAGAGTGCTTTCTCCCTTGAGGATAATTCCATCCACGGGTATGCGTTCTCCGGCATAAACCAGGATCCTATCTGAAACCTGGATTTGATCAAGGCGCACCTGCTCAACTCCGCTAACACCAATGCGATGGGCTTTTTCGGGTTTCAAACTCAAGAGGCTGTTAACTGATTTGCGGCTGCCAGCCAGGGCTCTGTTCTCCAAATACTGACCTAATTCATATAACGCCATCACCGCAATGGCCTCTGTGTATTCTCCCAGATACAATGCTCCCAGACTGGCAATACTCATCAGGAAATGCTCTGCCAAAAGCTGTTTGGAAAACACCTCTTTGACGGCACTATGCAGAATCCTGCCTGAAACCAATCCATACGCGATTATGGATAAGGCAATTCGCATCACTGCTGGCATGGGGAAGAGGTAACTTACACCCAACAGCACCAAACCCAGATAGATCAGATATGCATACCTGCTTCGGGCAGGTGGTTCCATACTACCCGAGTCACTGATCCGGACTCCCGGTTCGATGCCGGAAGCAATGGTGTTCAACCGTTCCAGGGCATCGGCACTATGGCTTTTGTATTGAATAACCAATCGTTTGTTCATAAAATCCAGATTCACTGAGTCTACTTCTGCCAGATTGGCAATTTCGGCTTCGATCTTTGCGCTGCAACCTGCACAATTCAGGTTATTAACATCATACTCCTTGATGGTCATTTCTGCTCCTCCAAGTGTTCCAAGGCAAGATCAAAGAGGTTCTTGATGTGCATATCATCCAGGGAGTAATAGACCACAGTTCCCTCTTTACGGGTCTTGACCAGGCGGTTGAGACGCAGGATTTTAAGCTGATGTGATACTGCCGATTGTTGCATGTTTGCCAGAGCGGAAAGGTCGGCCACACAGAGTTCGGTTCGCGAGAGAAAGTACAGGAGTTTCAGCCTGGAAAAATCTCCAAAAACCTTGAAGAAATCAGCCAGGTTTTGCATGGTGCCAGCATCAGGCATGTCCTGGATAATGCTTTGCATCTCCTTATCGGATATTTGTTTACACTTACAGAGGTCAGTCATGTGAGCTCCTATATATGAATATATGTTCATATAATAATGGATGCCGCCCGATTGTCAAGATCAATCTGCACATAAATCCAGCTTTGGTCAACTCAAAGAATATCTCCAGGAATCTGCCAGGGATTCCACTATGACGGTCTCCTTATTGGTGAACGGCTACGATTCCGATCCAATCCGGGCCCAAGCCTCACAAATGGAGTTTGCTTCAGAGATGCCTTATTATCACATTGATGATGCGGGTCTGGAAACACTGGGGATCAAGTATATGCCAGGCGTGATGGTAATCGGGCCAGATGGATTGCTGGACTTCATCGACGACGCGTCCGATTTCTATTTTTGGGATCTCGGCTATCCTTTTAAATAAAGATGCATCCATGTGTATTTCCCCATGATAACCTGGGAATCATAATAGGATTCTACCAGTATGATTTCTATTTGAACAGCATTCCTGCGGTCAGCATAAATCCACGTTTGTGCATATTTACAACATCATCTGCAATATTGCTGATACTGTAGTTATACCGAAGATCAACGATATACTTATTCTTGAGCAGGGCGTCCCCATTGATTATCGTCACGATGCCGTTACCTTCTGGTCACAAAAGTAACGGCAAGGTGACCGCATCGTGAGGACAACTATTAGGGATGAAATGTGTGAAAATGCATGTCAAGAGGGCAGCGCTGGATTCTTATCAGTCAATCCAAAGCTTGAAAAAAGGGAAAGATCTAAAGACTTTTCTTGACAGAGCAGGGCTATTCAAATCTTTTTATCCGATAAGCCCGGGTGTGGCTGTAAAATATGCTAATTTATACTCATTAAAGGAGTTTGGATAATGGAGCAATTCCGTATTACTGAGCATCCCATCCTGGAAGTACCAGAGCTTGAGATGATCGGCTTCTACTTCAATGGTAAATACTTAGAGGCCAGAAAGGGAGAGATGATCTCTTCAGCCTTGATCGCCAATGGTATTGATGTGTTTGGACATCATCATAAGGACGCCAGTGCTCAGGGGATATTCTGTGCCAATGGACAATGTGCAAAGTGTACTGTGATAGCCAATGGCGTAGCAGTAAAATCCTGCATGACCGAAGTTCGGGAAAACATGATTGTACAGAGCGCAGAAGGCTTGCCTGTGTTGCCTGAAGATGTTGAACCGATAGAGTTTCACCCTCTGAAAGAATTAGCTTGTGATGTGCTTATCATTGGTGGTGGTCCCGCAGGGATCTCAGCTGCGATAGAACTGGGCAAACAGGGGATTGAAACCCTGCTGATCGATGACAAAAACCGTTTGGGAGGCAAACTTGTGTTGCAAACCCATAAGTTCTTTGGTTCTGAAGAAGATAGCCGGGCAGGAACCCGAGGTCATCACATTGGTGAGATCCTTGCCAAAGAGCTTTCTACCTATTGGTATGTCTGTACCTGGTTGAACAGCACTGCCTTGTTTGTCTTTAGCGATCAAAAAGTGGGAATCCTCAAAGACGGAATATATAGACTGGTTAGCCCCAAACGGATTCTGAACGCTGCGGGAGCCCGGGAGAAGTTTCTGAAGTTTCCGGGCAATAAGCTTGCCAGAATCTATGGCGCTGGCGCTTTCCAAACTCTGGTAAACCGGGATCTGGTGCGCCCTACCCGCCGTCTCTTTATCATCGGTGGGGGAAACGTTGGTCTGATTGCTGCCTATCATGCTCTGCAAGCAGGGATTGAGGTTGTGGGATTGGCTGAAGCAATGCCAAGCTGTGGCGGATACAAAGTTCATGCGGATAAACTTCAGCGTTTTGGCGTTCCCATCTATACATCCCATAGCATCCAAAGTGCGAATGGCGACGAAACTGTGGAAAGCATCACCATTGTGCAAGTGAACGACAAGTTTGAGCCTGTGGATGGAACCCAGAAGAGCTTTGCCTGCGATACTATATTGATAGCGGTGGGTCTGGATTCCTTGAGCGAATTTACTCTTGAGGCAGAAGCAGCCGGGATTCCAGTGGATTCTGCTGGTGATGCTCTGGAAATTGCCGAAGCCAGCTCTGCTATGTTCAATGGCAAGATTGCCGGATTGAAGATAGCAAAAGCAATCAAGGGCGATAGCGTTGAAGACATTCCTCAAAGCTGGTATGCCAAAGCTGAAGTTCTAAAGGCACATCCAGGCGCCATCAAGAGTTATCAGGATATTGACGAAAACAAGGAAAGCGTGTTTCCGGTTATCCACTGTCTGCAAGAGATTCCCTGCAATCCTTGTACAACGGTGTGCCCTACCAAATCAATCAATACCGAGGATGGAAGCCTGATGGCATTACCCCGTTATACCGGTAAGTGCATTGGTTGTGGCAAATGCTTGTTGATCTGTCCAGGATTGGCAATTACTTTGGTGGATTATCGCAAAGACAGGGATAATCCTACGGTAACAATAGCCTATGAAATCATGAATATGGCGGTCAAGACAGGAGATCAGCGGGAGCTTTGTGATATAGAGGCAAAATCCCTGGGCAGC
Organism: Candidatus Cloacimonadota bacterium; assembly: GCA_023230025.1. Taxonomy (GTDB): domain Bacteria; phylum Cloacimonadota; class Cloacimonadia; order Cloacimonadales; family Cloacimonadaceae; genus UBA5456. The sequence continues at coordinate 15,882 of JALNYD010000002.1, forward strand.
TTTGAGGTGACTCAGGTGCAGGATTTTCCCAAGCAGCAGATGCAATTGGTGCGCTTTAGAGTGCCAGCGGCAATTGCCAAACAAGTAGCCGGATTCCGGGTGCAAGAGCAATCCGTGAGTGCAGCGATGGAGCGAACGGTAATAATAGAGCAAACTCCTGATGATGCAATGATATGCCTCTGTGAACGTGTTACAGTGGGTCAGGTGAGGCAGCTTATCCGCAAAGGTATCAATGACTTAAATCAAATTAAGGCGATTACTCGTGCCGGGATGGGACCCTGTGGAGCCAAGACCTGTGAAGTATTGATCAAAAGCTTGCTGCGTGAGGAAGGAATCCCTGTTACGGATGTGGTTCCCAATACCAAACGACCTGTGTTTATAGAAGTTCCCCTGGCCAAGTTTCCCGATGGAGGTGAAGCATGAAGAACTATGATGTGATCATTATTGGGGCAGGCTCGATTGGTGTGCCCACGGCAATGTACCTGGCAGAGAAGAAAATGAAGGTATTGGTGCTGGATGGGGAACATGGTCCGGGGCAGCAGAACAACAAGAAGGCTATCGGCGGAATCCGGGCAACTCATTCTGATTTTGGCAAGATCTCGGTCTGTTTACGTTCCATCGAGATTCTGAAAAACTGGCAGGAAGAACGCGGTGATGATATTGGCTGGATGAGTAACGGATACTCATACCCGGCATATAACAAAGAAGATGCAGACACACTCAAAGCTCTGATGAAGATACAGCTTGGCTTTGGGCTCAACATCAAATGGCTGAGTCCTGAGGAATACAATGAGATTGTTCCCGGAATAAACATGGATGGGCTTTTGGGCAGCACCTATTCCGAAGAGGATGGCAGCTGTTCACCATTGTTAACTTCCTCTTCGCTTTATTTCCACGCTCTAAAGGCTGGAGTAGAGTTTCATTTTCAGGAGCAAGTGACCGGTTTTGAAACCCAAGGCAACCGCATCATGAAGGTACTGACAACCCGGGATAGTTACTCATGTTCAATGGTGGTAAATGCCGCGGGTAATCACGCTCGGGATATTGGGATGCTATTGGGACTGGATATTCCAGTGTTTCCGGATAACCACGAAGCTGGGATCACCGAACCAGTGGCCAGGTTCTTTGGTCCGATGGTGATTGATATGCGCAAGGAACCGGGTAGTGCAAACTTCTATTTCTATCAGAACAACGAAGGTCAAGTGGTGTTTTGCATCACACCCGATCCTGCGATTCTCGGGATAGACAACCGCTCTACTTCAGAGTTTTTGCCACTTTGCAGCAAGCGGATGTTGAAAGTGTATCCCAGATTGCGCTATTTGAAAGTGCGCCGAACCTGGCGCGGACAGTATCCCATGACTCCCGATGGATTCCCGATTGTGGGAAGAATCCAGGAAGTGGAAAACATGATCCAGGGTGTTGGTATGTGCGGACAGGGTTTTATGCTGGGACCGGGCATGGGCGAACTGATAAGCAGGATATGCACAGATTCTTTAAGTTCCGATGATCAAAGGATTTTGCAAAGCTTTGATCCATATCGGGATTTTAGCGGAGAAGAGAAGTTCAAATAATGCAGTTGACAGGAAATGAGAGGAATGTAAATCTGAAACATCAAAGAAATAGGCGGATTTAGCTAATGCTAAAGAGAATGATATGGACAGTAGTACTTAGCCTGGCTCTGTGCTATGGCCTATATGCAAAAAAGGGTGAGACCTCAAATCAGGAGCGTTATGCCTATCGCTACATAGTGCTATTGTACGAACAGGGTGAGCTGGACATTCTGGAATCAGAGATATCCGGGTTTCTAGCAAGATATCCCACTAGCGAGTATCAAAGCAATGTACGTTTCTTGGATGGGAATACTAAGCTGCAATTGAGTGAGTTCACTTCAGCATTGGATATTTACAACTCTCTGCTCTTTGAAGATCTGGATTTATCAGTGAAGCATCAGCTCTATTTGAATCGGGCAATAGCTTTGTATCATCTCAAAGACTACTCGGCAGCCATGACTCAATTGCAGGTTCTGGAAAGCAGCAGCAGAGATCCCGAGCTGATGGCAAAGTCAAATCTCTACAAGGCAAGAATATATAGTGATTTGGGGCAATACTTCAGCGCAATCCGAGCCTATCAATATGCCTTGGGAAAGACCCCTGATCCCGCGGTGCAATATGAGTATCTGCAAGCATTACTGAATCATGATAAGGTGGTTGAAGCAGAGGAAATTCTGCAGCGTTTGAGCCAAAACGATCAATATTCAGCCCTGGCTAAAACCAGATATGCTGAATATCTCTTGCTTAATGAACGGGGAATGGATTTTGAGAACCTGTTGCAAAATAACCCCGAATTGCTGGAAGAATTGACCATCCAGGTATTAGTACTAAAAAAGAGTCTTGCAGAAGAAGACTATGCCCGAGCCAAAGATTTGCTTCAAAAGACAAGTGAATCTCAGGAATACTTGAACTACTATCGAGCATTGCTGGCCAAACAAGAGGGAGCCGTTGCCCAGGCAGACAGCCTTTTTGCCAATCTGGTGCAAAATGCCGGAGCTGAAATAAAAGTATTGAGTTATCTGGAACGCCTGAAAATACTCTATCAAAAGGAACCTGTAGCTGCCATGCTGCAGTTAGGTCAATATATCGAAAGTAGTACAAGTGATATTGCCAGGGCTGATCAGTATCTTACCATGGGATACTTTGCCTATCAGAAACAGGATTACCTGGAAGCCCTGAAGCAATTGCATCTGGCAAGAGCTCAAGCAAAGGATCGCGATAAGCTTGCCGAAACTGATATCTTCATTGCCAAGAGTTGGTTGAAGGCCAAACAAAGCCAGAGGGCGATCGAAGCGTTTAACCGCTATCTGAACTTATATGCCCAGGGCAGGGATCGAGATCAGGCTTTGTTTTACATGGGATTCCTGTATCACGAAGCAAAGGATTATCCCCTGGCAAAATCAGCCTTTCAGCAATTGGTAAACAGCTATCCGGATTCGGACTTTGTACCATCGGCGAAGTTCTATCTTGCGGAAATGGATTATTACCTGGCAAACTACAACCTTTCTCTGCAGGCTTTTCTGGACATTCTGAAGCTGGAGCCTGACAACAGTGATGCCGCACTTCGCGTGGCTCAGATTTATTACTATCAGGAAAACTATCCCGAATCCGAACACTGGCTTCAAAAGATAAGTCCCAGCTATGATTCGATGATTTTGCAGGGACATGTTCACTTTAACCAAAAGGATTATAACTCTGCCTTGCAGCTTTTCAGCCTTGCGGAACGGGCTACCAGAAATCCCCTGCAGGAAACCGAAGCACAAAGCTATCGTGCGTTGTGTCTGTATCAATTGAAGCGTTATTCTGAAGCCACAGAGCTTTATCTGAAGCTGTTCAAAGGTAGTGAGAGCCCGGATACCTATCTTTACCTTGGTGCAAAATCTGCCTATGCCGCCGGTGATTATCATCAGGCGCTAAGGCTTTATGACCAGTTTATCGATACATATCCTCAGTCAACTTACTTCTTGCCAGTCCTTGCTGATGTTGCCAATTGTTATTATAACATGGGCAATTTCGAGCAGGCGGTGCGGGATTATATCAGTATCATCAGCCGCTTTCGCAATGTGCGAGATTTCAGCGACGCTGACCGCAGTCTGTTGGGCGAGGTATTCACAGGACTTGAGCTTTCCTTGAAACGGGCACAGAATATGGAACTGATTGAAGAGATCGCAGAGCTCTCGGATACCTTCCAAAGTTTGTATATCAGTTTTGAGCTTTCCTATATTCTGATTCGTCAATATGCCGAAAACGCGATGTGGCAGGATTTGCTTGATAGTGCAGAAGAGGTAAGAAAAGAGTTTCCTGAACTGAAGCGAAACGAAGTGGAAATGCTGATGGCAGAAAGCCTGATCCAATTGAATGAGTATTCCACTGCGGATAGTCTTTTGGGAAATCTCTATCGGGATACTCAGGATATGGACGCTCTGGTGAGATGGGCTGAAATTGATTACCTCTCATCAAACTATGAAGCAGCAATGCAAAAGTATCGTCAGGCTTATGCGGTTAAGCCCTCTGCTGAGTTGTGGTTCAATATGCTCAAGGCTTCCAGCGCATCTGAATATGTGGACTTCAATGATTTTTGGGAACTAGGTCTGCAATATCAGCAGGAGATCCCTGCTGCCAGATTGATCCGTCTGGAGTATCTGGTGGCGACAGAGGATTATGATTCAGCACTGGAGTTTACCGATGCCGTCATCAACGAAAGCCTGAATCCTCATGATCATGCTACTGCCTTCATGTACAAAGGCATAATACAATATCAACAACAGCGATATGGCGTAGCAATATCGGAGTTAAGAAGAACTCTGCTGTTGTTCCCAGATTATATTGACATTCAGGACAAGGGATTGTATTATCTGATCCGCAGTTACCTGGATCTGGGTGAACGCTCGGAAGCAGAAATGCTGCTTTGGAATATGGGTTCCAAGCTCTCTGACGAAAATCTGTCCATCATCAACAAGCTTATGGAGGAGTCACGGTGAGGATCCTGTCTGTGATTCTGATGTTGATGTGTTATCCTCTGATTGCACAGATCCAAGTCTTGCCCGATCTTGAGGTTAGCGGAGAAAGCCAGGTCAAGATCTTCCTGTATAAAAAGGCATTACCCTATAGCTTTGAAAGCACTCGTGCTGATAGTTTGTTTCATTATCTTCCGGAGACTATGCCGCTTGTAGTTGCGCCAAGCTTGCAGAGTGATCAACCCAATAAACGTCATTCGTTGCAACTGGAAGCTGGAAGCCGGTTTTGGGCTGATGCCAGTTATCGTTATTATCCCCAGCATCCCCAGATTAATGCTTTTGGCATTGGAGCTTCTTTCAAAGCTCCTAAAAGCGATTTTCTCTTTCGGCACATTAATGTGGATGCAGATTTGCAACTACCTGGGACATGGACACTGGGAAGCTCAATTCATCATTCTGTGAATGAGTCATTTATTCAAAACAACCAATACACAGACGGAGAGTTTTTACTAAATAGCACGGACATAGATTTATCAATCCTGAAACTTGGGGATATGAGCAACAAGTTTGTGCTTTACAACTTTGAACAAGATAGAAAAGACCGTACCCGGCGCAATCATGGATTGTCCTGGACCCATCACAGCCAAATGGAGATCAAAGACTTCCAGATGCAGAATGCGCTTTATTTCTATGACAATAATCAGGCAGCTCACCTTAGCATCAACCTGGCCAATGGGAGTTTTGACAAAAGCTCCTTGCATTTGATCTATGATGGTTTCAACCTGATGCCAAGCTTGGGGTTCCAATATACTTTGGAAGCTGGCTATGACAAGATATTCAGTGTATCAAACAAGCCATTAAGCATGGAAAACGGATTTCTTGATCTTATCCTGGATAATCACTGGATCAATATTGAGCAGACACTCAGAAATACCAGTTTGCCCCTCAATCTGATGCTCAGATACCAAAGCATCAATCCCTTTGAAGCGGATTTTGATCTTGCCTGTCTGAGCATTCAAAACCAATCTAGGTTTTACAAGTATATGCCGATGCTAAGGGATGATATTGCCTTGGATATCCCAACTTTACGCTTTGGTGACGTTTTTGAAAATACAAGCACTTTGCAGGCAAGCTTTGGTGAAGCTCCATTTAGCCTAACGCAGAGTATCATCATGTCATTGGCGTATCTGAGCAATCAAAACTGGCGTCCTCAAGCCTATAACTCCCTATTGAGTTTTGCAACCCAGGCAAGCTATCAGCATTCTCCTTACCAACTGTCTATCAGTTTGGATCAGGGATATTTTAGCAGGGATGAGCATCGGAATAAACTTGATGATGTGATCGATCTATCCCTCAAGGCCTCATATGATTTGGGAAAACTGAGTGAAGTGTATCTGGGAGCTCAGAATCTCTTGAGTAGTGATATCAGATCACATAACAAACTACCCCGGGATTCTGCTGCTCTTTATCTGGGTATGATCCATCGGTTTTAGGTGAGACCTTGAATAGATTATCAGTATTGTTACACGGAATCCTGAAAGCTATGTTTTCGGATTACAGTGGCGTCCAGGTGTTCATATATCCTGTAACCATATTCTATTGGATTTCAAGCAACAGCATTCTGCTTGCCTTATCAACTCTTTTAAGTGTCAGAGTTCACTTCTTGCCCATTACGTTCTGGGGAGTGTTGTTCGTTTATGTAGCATTTGTGATGATGAAACTTTACACAATGATGTCGTATAACCCACAACAAAGATCCCCAAACTTTGTTTCAGAGTATTGGGATTCTGTCATCAAGCTGCATATCAGGCTTTTTTTGGTGCTTATGATGGTGATGGTGTTTTTTGTCCTGGCAGAGTTTCTGAACTACTTCTATGGGATCAAGATGCCAGTCAAGCAAGGGATCATGCTGTTCTTCCGTCTGTTCACTGTGCTATTGATCGTAGCTTACTATGTAGCGCATATGTGGCTTAAACCATATCGGGAACGCCGCTATTCGATTCAGCGAAGTATGAAGCTTTGCTATTCCTGGCTGATTAAGCACCCCCTGGAAGCGATTAAATACACCGGGATGCTGTTCTTGATTATGATTGCCGCAGTGCGGCTTTACGTCCTTTTGATAGGTTATGTTTATAACCCCATGTTGTTGGCTGCACGCGAGTTTATGGGCATCAATTTGCAACTGGATTTATTACCCATTGATAAGCTGTGGAGTGTGTTTTACAACCTCGCTATGCTATCAGCTGCTTTCATGCTATCAAACCTTTGCTTCTACCCGATAGTATTCCTCGCTCAGCTTCTCGCTCATAAGTTGAACCCCATAGTTATTGGGAAGGTAATCGATGCCAAAGACTAAATCTCACAACCCTAAAAAGAAGAAAAGAATTCGCAAAAAGCAGAGTCGTCCGCGGCTGGGTCTATATCTGTTAGCGGGTTTGGCCAGTGTGTTTCTGATGTGGATTCTGATTCGTGAACCAATGCCCGCGCCCACGGATATTGAGCCGGAGACTCCGAAAACGGCAGACAGAAAGACGGAGCAGGAAACACCCAAAAAGAAGCCGGAAATGGTTGCAGCCGATCCAAAGATCGTGGAAGACTCACCCATAGTGAGAATAATTCATGAGGAAACGCCCAAACCTGGGGAAGGCAAGCTGGATCTTTCAATTCGCAAAGCTGCTACCAGTATTGGAGTTCCAGAAAATGCACTCAAGCGCAGAAGCACTGATGACTTGGTGAAATACACCATTCCAGTCGATAGAAGCCAGATGGATCTAACTTATGCCAATATGATTTTCAAGGGAAATCTTGAACAAACAGGGGCTACAATGCTAAAAGGGCAGGATTCTCAGAGCAAACAAGTCTTAAGCTTCTACCACAGCGATGTTCCCAAAAAGTATGAACTTGAGTTGTACTATGACTCGAAGTACTACAAGGATAAGAATGTTCCCAAGAAGATATCCATCGTTGTTGATGATTTTGGAGCCATCGGCGGCTCTCTACTGGATGGATTTCTCTCATTGGATGATGCAGTGTGTTTCGCAATCTTCCCCGATGAAGTAAATAGCCAAAGCACAATGCATCGTGCGACACGACAGGGGAGAGAAACCTTGATTCACGTCCCCATGGAACCGATTGGATATCCCAGTGTAAACCCTGGCAAAAATGCGGTGCTAGTTCAACATGGAGAAGCTCAAATCGTAAAAATGCTGGATGGATTCATAGCTGATCTGCCTGATGCGATCGGAATAAACAATCATATGGGTAGCCTTGCCACAACTGATGCAGACATAATGCAAGTTGTGATGAATACATTGAAGAAGCATAACAAAGCCTTTCTGGACAGCCGTACTACCAATGTCTCGGTTGCATATCAAACTGCTCAGAAATCTCACATCAGGGCTTTCAGAAATGATCTTTTTCTGGATAGTCCAAACATCAGTCAATCTACTATGGATGCCAAGCTTAACCAGATCATCCAGATGTCTGCTTCAAACAAGCATATAATCGCAATTACCCATTGTCATAATGAAGATAAGCTTGACTACTTGAAGAGCTTCATTTCCCGTCTGAAAAAAGCTGGCTTCTCTCTGGTTCCACTGTCAGAACATGGAAGCCATGAAGTACCGGAGATATTATGAATCTATTCCAAGCTATTGTTTTAGGTATAATCCAGGGTCTCACCGAGTTTATCCCGGTCAGCTCTTCCGGACATCTAGTTCTGGCTCAGTACTTCTTTGGTATGGAGAGTTCGCAGAACATCACCTTTGAAGTCTTTATGCACCTGGGCACGTTGTTGGCTGTTTTGATCTATTTCCGGATGCTAATCTGGGATCTGATCAAATCCCTGTTTTGCTGGGGCAACAATCTTGGGGGAGAGGTGCATCGGAAAAATCGGATGATGATAATCTATCTGGGGCTGGCCACTCTGGCTACTGGCTTTGTGTATATTCTCTTTAAGGATGCCTTTGAGAGTGCATATGCCAATCCCATACTGGTATCAATAATGCTGATTTTTACTGGGATAATGATATTCTGTTCTGATTACGTCAGCAATACTGCCACGCCAGCGAGTAACATGGGCTTCATCAAGTCTGTGATAATTGGTCTGGCGCAGGGTTTGGCGATCTTTCCAGGAATCAGTCGATCTGGAACCACTCTATCGGTATCTCTGTTTTGCAATGTCAAACGTAAAGATGCCGCTCAATTCTCATTCCTATTATCAATCCCAGCGATTCTTGCCGCTAATGTAAAGGAGTATTCGTCGCTTGCAGCTCTGGATTCGGCTATACTACACCTGTATATAGCTGGTTTCCTGGCCTCATTTATAGCTGGATACTTGGTGATTGCAGTATTGATCCGGATGATTCAAGCGGCAAATCTGAAGTATTTTGCCTTTTACGTATGGTTCATAGCCGCATTCAGCATAACCTACATTTTGAATAGCTAAATGGACAGCAAGAAGATAACTACAATCAATGCCCTTGAACAGAGAGCCTTTAAGTTCAAACTGGGACAGAACTTCTTGCTCGTGGGAACAGACAGCTTTTTGATCGATTCCCTTGTGAACCAGATCAAACAAGAGATCTGCGCAGCTAACAAAATTGATATCATCATTGTCTATGCGGATGATGTTCAGGCCGGTGAACTTGCTGAACATCTGGACACCTTCACAATATTCTCATCAAACAAGCTGGTATTGCTGCGAAATGCTGAGCAACTGAAGAAAAAGCAGCTTGAAGTTGTTTCAGCTTATTTTGATTCTCCTGCGGAAAACCAAAGCTTGATCATAGTATCAGATAAGATTGATGCCCATCTTGCTACCTGGAAGAAGATTGGAACTGCATCGCTGAGAATCAATTGTTATCCTCCCAAATGGGGATCCGAGGTAAGAACATGGCTGGTAGCAGAATTGAGAAAGATGGGCAAAAGCATGAGCCCCAAGGCCATTGAGGAGTTTTGTTCGCGAATTGAGCTTGATTACTCCAGTGCCTTCAACGAATTGACCAAGATTAATCTACTAACCCAGAATCGGAACACGATCACCGAGGAAGACGTATTAGTCAGCCTGGGGACAACTCGAACAGGCACGCTCATCGATTTCTATCGCGCTCTGGGCAAACGAAATCACAAAGCTTCCCTGCAGGCTGTGGAATTGATGCTGGATTCAGATTGGGAACACCTGCAGGTGTTCTTTCAATTATATAAGTTTTACAGCGTGTTATTCAAGATTCAGCTTCTACGCCGGAGTCATGTGAGTGACAGTGAGATTAGTGCCAAGCATATTCCTGAAGTATATCTTACTCAACGAAAGGAATATCTTGAGTTTGCAAAAGCCTACAACCTGAATGCGCTGGAATCAATCATGGAGATACTCCTTGATACAGATAGAAAGCTGAAATCCAGCAACATTGATAAGACTCTTCAGCTTGGATTGGCAATAATGGCTGTTTTGGAGGCATGATGAAGCGAAGCGGAATACTCCTGCATATTAGCAGTTTACCTGGTGCTTATGGGATTGGTGATCTTGGCCCTTCGGCATATGACTTTGCCGATTTTCTTCAGAGCAAGGGCTACAACTTATGGCAGATACTACCTTTGAATCACTGTGGTTATGGCAATTCGCCGTATAATCCCATCTCAGCTTTTGCTTTCAATAGATACCTGATTAGTCCAGAACTTCTAGCAGCACAAGGATACCTGAGCAAAGATGAGCTCAAAGAATCACAATTGCCCAATACCGACAGCCTTGATTTTGAGACAGTGCTAAAGGTAAAGGGGCGGCTATTGGATTTGGCAGCATCACGCATGCTTTCGGATGTCTCAATAGATCAATACATCGAAGCCAATCAGTGGCATTTGAAGCCATATCTGGCATATTGTGTGCTTAGTAGGCTTCAAAATACACCAAGCTGGTACAATTGGTCAGAAGGACTTCGCCATTACAGCGAGGCCATGTTTGATCGACTCTATGCAGAACACATGCCTGAGATGCAGCAGATTGCCGTGCAGCAAATGATCTTTGAAGATCAGCTTGGCAAGCTCAAAAAGAAACTCCTTCAAAACAACATCTCATTAATCGGTGATCTTCCACTTTATCTGAGCTATGAAAGCTCAGAGGTCTGGGCCCATCAGGAGTGGTTTGATTTGGATGAAGCGGGGAATCGCTTAAGTGTTGCCGGAGTTCCTCCCGATGCTTTTTCGGAGAGTGGCCAGCTTTGGGGAAACCCAATTTACAAATGGGAATTGATTCAGGAAAGTTGTTTTGAGCTTTTCCTCCGACGTTTTGAGATCATCCTCAAATACTTCGATCTTCTGCGGCTGGATCACTTTATCGGTTATGTGAACTACTGGAAGATCAATTGCCCCAATGCTAAGCTACCTGAATCAGCGATAAACGGTGCATGGGTAAGAGCTTGTCCAGAAGCTTTCTTTGACGCAGTTCTAACCCGATTCTCCAAAGAAGTCTTCATTGCAGAGGATTTGGGAATCCTCAATCAGGATGTGTGCCAGGTTCGGGATTCGATCGGATTTCCGGGGATGATAATTCTTCAATTCTGCTTCGAAGAGAGTGTTCCCGATGTGCCAAACTTTCCCCCAGAGCGCTTTATATACACGGGCACTCATGATAATTGCACCACCAGGGGATGGTGGAATGCCTTGCCTGAAAACTCTCCTTCCAGATTGAATATGGCGATATTCTGTAAAAGGTATCTTCCGGATATTGGCTTACCAAATGAAGAAAACATACACCTGATCATGGCAGAGATAGCCAGGATATCCGGTTGTCAGCAATGTATTATCCCCATGCAAGATATTCTGGGTCTGGATGAGGATGCGCGCATGAATATTCCCGGCACTGCATTGGGAAACTGGCAATGGAGAATGACAAGTCCCTGTTCTGATTAGTTCTGGATCATCAAATCCAAGTAACTCCATAAGCAGAACGTTTTGATTGACATTTTTGGCCAATCCGATTTTCTTGCTTACTAGGGAAATATATGATGCCAAAGACTGTTCCCACCCTTCAGTAGGCATCTACAAGGAAGTACAATGCTCGAGAAGATTCTTAAGAAGCTATTCGGAGATAAAAACAGCCAGGATCTCAAAGTATATGAGCCTCTTGTAGGCGAGATAAACGACATCTACAAGGAACTCGATAAGTATGAAGACGATCAACTGCGCCAGAGAATTGATGAGATCAAAGCAGAGATAAACTCCAAACTATCTGCTAAAAGACAAGAACTGGAGGAGTTACGCTCGTCTTTCAGGGAAGTAAGTGAAGATAGTGAGCGCAATCGCATAGATAATCAAATAGATACGGTTAAGAAAGAGCTTAAGCAACTTACCAAAGATACCCTTGACGATATTCTACCTGAAGTGTTTGCAATCGTGAAGGATACTTGCCGACGCATCTTGGGGCAGGAGTTTGATGTCAAAGGACACTCAACCAAGTGGAATATGTTGCCTTTTGATGTCCAATTGATTGGCGGTATGGCTCTTCACGATGGAAAGATTGCTGAAATGGCTACTGGAGAGGGAAAGACGCTGGTGGCAACCTTGCCATTATTCCTGAACGCTTTGGTGGGCAGGGGCGCTCACTTGGTTACAGTGAATGATTATCTGGCCAGTCGTGATGCCGAATGGATGAGTCCGATTTTCAATTTTCATGGTCTGAAAGTGGGCTGCATCACCACCGGGATGGATTTTGAATCCCGGCGGGAGGCGTATGAAGCGGATGTTACCTATGGCATGAACAGTGAGTTTGGCTTTGACTATCTTAGGGATAACATGGCGGTTTCACCCGCACAATTGGTACAGAGGGATTTCTACTATGCGATCGTCGATGAAGTTGACAGCATCCTGATTGATGAAGCCAGAACTCCACTCATCATTAGCGGCCCCATCGCTCAGGATAAGAACTTCTACCACGAGTTACGCCCTGCAATTGCCTCGGTGGTTCAAGCTCAGAATGCATTGATTGCCCGCTATCTTTCTGAGATTAAGGAGGATATGAAGTATGAGAACAACACTGAAGCCGATATTCGCCTTGGCAAGAACCTGTTATTGGTAAAAAGAGGTGCTCCCAAGAACAAAGCCTTCCAAAAGTTGATGCAGGAATCCATTCTTAAGCGCCTGGTTCAGGATACTGAAGGCATTTATCTGCGTGATAAGAAGATGCACGAACTGGATGAGAATCTGTTCTTTGTAGTTGAGGAGAGACAAAACAGCGTTGATCTCTGTGATAAGGGTCGTGAGATGCTTAGCCGCAGAGAGCACGATCTCTTTATAGTCCGAACCCTTGATGAAGTGATTTCTGAGATCGATGCCAGAACTGATCTTGATGATGCCCAAAAAGCTCAAAGCAAAGAAGCTGCCACAAATGCCTTCATGGACAAGAGTGAAAAACTGCACAATATCAATCAGTTACTCAAGGCTTTTACCCTTTTTGAAAACAATCAGGAATACGTTGTTATCGATAACAAGGTAGTGATTGTAGATGAGTTTACTGGACGTCAGATGCCAGGCCGCAGATTCTCCGATGGTCTTCATCAGGCCCTGGAAGCCAAGGAGAACGTGGCAATTGAAGCTGGCACCCAAACCTTTGCTACCATCACTCTTCAAAACTACTTCAGGATGTTTGAAAAGCTTGCGGGAATGACCGGTACTGCCGTTACCGAAGAATCAGAGTTTATGGAAATCTATAAGCTACCCGTGATGGTAATCCCGACCAATGTACCGATTACCCGCATTGATCATGATGACGAGATTTATCTTACCAAAAACGAGAAGTATCAGGCAATTATCAATGAGATCATCTACTGGCACAAGCTTCAGAAGCCTGTCTTGGTGGGCACTGTGAGCGTGGAAGTGTCAGAGATCCTATCGCGCTTGCTACGTCGCCATGGCATTGCCCACAATGTATTGAATGCAAAGCAGCATCAACGTGAAGCAGAGATTATTGCCGGCGCCGGATCACCCGGTGCTGTTACAATTGCCACAAACATGGCTGGTCGTGGAACTGACATCAAGCTGGGAGCAGGTGTTGTCAGCCAGGATTCTGATAGCTACAGGGGGCTAAGCCGTGAACGGAGTGATAATTTCCCTTATGGCTTGCCTGTAGATGGCTTGCATGTAATCGGCAGTGAACGCCACGAATCCAGACGGATCGATCGTCAGCTCCGGGGACGTGCCGGACGTCAGGGAGATCCAGGAACTTCTCGATTCTTCCTGAGCATGGAAGATGATCTTATGCGTCTTTTCGGTTCAGACCGTATGGCCCCAATGATGCAGAAAATTGGCTTAAAACCCGGAGATGCAATCAGGCACCCCTGGATGACCAAGGCGGTGGAAAAAGCGCAAACCCGTGTGGAGGAGCATAACTTTGAGATTCGTAAGAACCTGATCAAATACGATGAAGTGATGAACCAGCAACGAGAGGTGATCTATAGTTATCGCCGCAGCGTTCTGAAGGGCTATGATCTGAAGGCAGAGATTCTAGAAATGATTGATGAAAGCATTCATGCGATCGTGGATGAGAGCATTCCAGAGGGAAGCTATCCGGAGGATTGGAATCTGGATCGGATTTGTGCTTACTTCAAAAGCTGGAATATTATCATCACACCTCAGGATCTTGATAGCGACCATCTGAACAAAGATTTGTTGCTGAACACTCTTTCAGAGATTGCACAAAGCGCATATCAAAACCGGGAAAACAACATGGGTGCCGAAACCTTGAGAGAGATTGAACGCAGAGTTCTTCTGGATGTGGTGGATAACGAATGGCGTGATCACTTGCATGAAATGGACCTGCTCAAGGAAGGTGTGTATCTGAGATCATACGCCAACAAAGACCCCTTGATTGAATACAAAAAGGAAAGTTATGGCCTCTTCGAGGGATTGATCTCGCGGATTCAGAATGCGGTCAGCAAACGGGTGTTTACCACCTATTTACTCAGCAGACAGCAGATGCAGGATATGCAGGACAGGATGAAAGGCGCAGTAGTCACTCACGAGGAAATCAATACTTTCGTGCAATCCCAACAGGAACAATATCAAAGCTCTGCATCGGCAGTACCAAGCTTTAGTGGAGCTTCCGGAACGAATACTGAGCAGAAACTCCGCCCAGTTCGGGTGGAACAAAAAGTTGGTCGAAATGACCCCTGCCCATGTGGATCAGGCAAAAAATACAAAAAATGCTGCGGCATACATGAAACAGACGATTGAGGTGTGAGAATATGGCTAAAGGATTGATCATTGTTGAGTCACCAGCAAAAGCCCATACTATAACTAAATTCCTAAAGAATCAATACATTGTAAAAGCATCAATGGGGCATATTCGGGATTTGCCTGCCCACGATATGGGAGTGAATGTCTCCAAGCAGTTTGAGCCAAACTATATTATCGACAAGAAAAAGAGCAAGATCATCAGCGAACTCAAGGAAGCTGCCAAATCCGCTGATGCCATATATCTGGCAAGCGACCATGACCGCGAAGGGGAAGCAATTGCCTGGCATTTGACCAAAGTGCTGGATAAAGAGATCAAGGGGAAGCCCACCTACCGCATTTTGTTCAACGAGATAACATCAAAAGCCATTAACGCAGCCATTCAGAACCCTGGCGAGATCGACATCTCAAAAGTTGACGCTCAACAAGCCCGCAGAGTCCTGGATCGCGTTGTGGGATATAGCATATCTCCTTTGTTGTGGAAGGTAATTGCCAAGGATCTTTCTGCTGGCAGGGTACAATCCGTTGCTCTTCGCCTGATCTGTGAGCGTGAAGCCCAAATCCTTGCCTTTGAACCCAAAGAATATTGGAAAATTGAAGCAGATTTCTGGAAAGAAGGTCTCAATCCATTCAAGGCCTCTTTGGAGAAATATGAGGGCAAGAAGCTTGAACCTGCCAACGAGGGACAATGCCAGAAGCTGATAGATGAGCTCAAGAATCAAAGTGCAACACTTGCTTCCATCAAGCGCAATACCCGCGTTGTAGAAGCTCCTGCACCTTTTATTACCAGTACTCTGCAACAGGAAGCCTCCAAGATTCTATCCTTTCAGGCGCAGCGAACGATGTCGATTGCTCAGCAGCTTTACGAAGGTGTGGATGTCGGCGGAGAAAGTTCTGGTTTGATTACTTACATGCGTACCGATAGCACCAGAATCTCGAATGATGCCATTAGTGCATGCAAGAACCTGATCAAAGAACGTTATGGTGAGGAATACATCAATCCTACTACCCGGATGTATAAAAACAAACAAAGCGCTCAGGACGCTCATGAGGCTATTCGTCCCACAGATCCCATGCGCACTCCGGAAAGTCTAAGCGCACATCTCTCCAAAGAGCAGCTCAAGTTATACACTCTCATCTGGCAACGTTTTATCGCTACTCAGATGAAGGGAGTCAAAGTGCTGGCTTCCACTGCAAAGATTCAGATCGGTAATGCGGAGTTTGCTGCTTCTGGCAATCAGATAAGCGATGAAGGCTTCTTGAAATGCTATCCTCATGTAAACATACCTCTGGGGGAGAAGATTCATCCAGATTATCACAATAACGACGCTTTGGAGCATGATGAATTGATAGGATCACAGCATTTTACCGTCCCTCCATCACGTTTCACCGAGGCTTCATTGATCAAAGAACTGGAAGCAAAAGGAATTGGTCGCCCTTCCACCTATGCTGCGATCTTAGGTACCATACGCAACCGGAAATATGTAGTTCTGGAAAAGAAGAGCTTTGTTCCCACCTCGCTTGGCAATGATGTGAATCACTTCCTGGTGGAGAAGTTCAACAATCTCTTCAACGTCAAGTTTACTGCCAGTATGGAAGACAAACTGGATGAAGTGGAATATGGCAAAGTGATCTGGCATCAATTGGTGCAGGATTACTATGATGAAATGCAGAGCTTGATTAAAAAAGTGGACGTAAAAAAAGAGAAAAACGCCCTCATTGAAGAAACCGATATAGTATGTGATCTGTGTAAAATCGGCAATATGATTGTCAAACGCAGCAGAAGTGGGGAGTTTCTCTCCTGCAATCGCTATCCCGAGTGTAAGAACAGCAAGAGCTTCAAACGCACATCCGATGGCAAAATCGAGATTGTTGTTCCCACTACTCTCGAAGAAAATTGCCCAACCTGTGGTAACCCCCTGGTGGAACGAACCGGGAAGTATGGCGCTTTCATCGCCTGCTCCACCTATCCCAAATGCAAGTATTCCCGTCCTAAGAGCACTGGAATCAAATGTCCTGAGTGTGGGAAGGGAGAAGTAACCGCTCGTCGCAGCAAGAAAGGAAGCCCATTTTATGCCTGCACCCGATATCCGGATTGCAAATGGATTTCCAACGACAAACCGGTCGTCACTGAGTGCCCCAATTGTGGGAACAGCTATCTGGTTGAGAAGTATTCCAAGGACAAGGGGCACTTCTTGCAGTGTCCCAAGTGCAAACACGTTGTGGAGTAGATCAAAATGCATCTCACCGATGGGCTAAAAAGCGCTTTAAGCAGCATTGCGTCTCACAAATTACGCAGCGCTTTGACCACCACCGGGATTGTGATTGGGGTGATGGCAGTAGTCACGATGTTTTCCAGTGTTTACGCACTGAAACAGCTTATCCGAACTAATATGGAGGGCATGGGATGGAACAATTCGCTGCTGATCTATCCCGGAAGCGGAAACTCATATGGCAGTGAAAATGATCCAACCATCAAGCGGCGGGCAGCACAGAATGTTCATCCCCTCAGTTATGACGATTATCTGGCTCTCAAAGATTATCTCAAATACAAAAGCATCTATGGAGTTATCGAAAGCAATAGCCTGATTCGCATGGGTAACAAAGATAGCTCCGTGCGTCTGAGAGCAACTGAGAATGAATTCTTTGCCGTAAAGCAATATGACATCTCGAAGGGAGCTATGTTTAACCAGGTGGAAGCGGACGAGGGTTATCCCGTTGCAATCCTTGGTTATCTGTTTGCCGATGAATACTATCCGGAAAAAGATCCCATCGGTGAAATCCTGGTCTTGGGAAATCACCGCTTCCGGATAATTGGCGTTCTTGGTTCTGATAAACTAAATCAGAACGAAGGTATGAATTTCAACACCTGGGAACGCCAGGAAGATCTGCGCTCGGTCTATATCCCCCTGCGTTACGGTGCATATTATCTGGGCTCACAAAAGGTTATGTCCAATATCTACCTGCAGGCTGCTGATAATGATTCTTACGCTCTGCTCAAAACTCAAGCCCGGCAGTTGTTGCTTGCTCGTCACAACATGTATCCCAATTTCAATTTCGCAGAAGTTGGAGCCTTCATGTTGAACATAACTGCAGAGATCGAAAAGCAGATGCACAAATGGAATGTCACTCTCTTTGCCATAGCTTCCATCGCTTTGTTGGTTGGAGGGGTGGGCTTGTTTTCCACACTTCTGATCTCCATCCAGGAACGGATGAGTGAAATAGGGATCAGAAAGAGCATCGGTGCGACGGATCGCGATATCTTCTTCTATTTTATCCTGGAAGCACTTAGCCTTGCATTACTGGGTGCGGCCATGGGTATCGGCATTGCCTGGTTGTTGGTGTTTTTTATGGGAAAGGCTTTACATATTCCGCTATTCATACCCGTGGCCGGAGTCATTGTTGGTTCAGCCTTCTCAGCCCTTATCGGATTTGTCTCTGGCTTGTATCCTGCCATCAAAGCTGCCCGCATTGATCCCATCAAGGCTATCTATTACCGGGATTGAACGATAGTTATCTTTCAACTTGGACGCCGATTCCATCCGGGTATTTTTTCGATATCTGAAATGTGCATTTTTGCTTGAAGCTCCTGCTTACTCCAGGATTTCCAAACTCACCAGGCATGGTGTATCCTCCATAGAGAATCGTTTTAATCCTCTTTTTTTGATGTGGGCCTGGTAATTCCTCAAGATCAAGTATCTCAATCTTCTCGGCTACCCAACTAACCGCTTTGCTGGGCACACTCAAGTCCTTGCACGAAAACTGTGAATTGACATACTCCAGCACTGCCTTGTTAATTTTGGGATCTACAATCGGATCCTGTTTTATCCTGAGCATTGGCAAACCATAGGTGTAGATTGTTGCAGATAAAAGAACGATCCCACAAATCCAAAGAATCTTTTTGAGCATGTGTAAATAAACTCCTTATATTGAATTGTTGGCTCAACTTCCTGAATTGATTCTATCCAGTAAATTGCAGAAATTTGTCAAGACATATGTCGGTGAAAAGGCTGATCATATTCTTGTGATAATCATCTCAGATCCCAGTTCATCCTCATTAGTTGCCGTCACGATGCGGTTACAATGCCGTTACTTTTGTGACCACAAGGTAACGGCATCGTGAGGACAATGAATGGGGACGCCATAAGAAATCCCTGTTGCCCGATCCAGGGAACTGCATAGCTTATCAATAAACCAGAAGAGGAGATAACCATGAAGAGAATGATTGTTCTATCGATAATGCTGCTCAGTTTGGCGATAATCTATGCCCACCCGGCGGGGAACTTGGCGATCAAGTATGATATGAAATCGCAAATGCTGGAGCTGAATTATGCCCACAAAGTCAAAGATGCTGCTGATCATTACATCAATAGTGTGAATGTATTGGTGAATGGGAAAACCGTATTAACGCATACTCTTAGTTTGCAGGAAAGTACCGAAGGTGGAATCCTCAGTTACAAATTGCCGGCCCTTAAAGCAGGTGACAAAATAAGTATCAGCACTCAATGCAATAAAGGCGGAAAAAAATCTGCTAATCTAACCTTGAAATAGTCATCTACCAGGAAGCCTAAAGGACAATCTACTGCCTGTTCAAGGTGGGGATTGTCCTTTATGTCATATGCTATCAATATGATGCGGTACCTGAAGAAATAGTGTCGTTTTGGGCATACCCATGAAATGCCTCAAATGTAATCTCCATCTCACGAGACTCGTGTTATTTCATTTCATTCTGAAACTGGTAAAAAAAGTTTTGGCTTTCATTAATATTGCATTATAGTATAAGGATGGGAGGAACAGCTAATGAAGCTCAGTATAGTTGTTTTTAGCACCCCAACTTGTTCGTGGTGCAGAAAGATAAAGGACTACTTGAAAGCCAATGGCCTTTCATATAAGGATATAGATGTTTCCAAAGATAGTCGCGCCTTAGCTGATATGATCAGGAAGACAGGTCAGCAGGGTGTTCCACAGACATGGATCAACAACCAGCCAGTGATTGGCTTTGATAAAGCCAAGCTTGACCGATTATTAGGAATAAAACCATAGAAAGTAAAAGGAGAATGAAAATGACAAACAACTCAACCAAATTCCACGATCTCATCACCCGCTTACAGGTGGTTCTCAGTGAGATTGATTACACTCAGAAGGCCTGTCTTCAGGCAGGTAGAATGGAATGCATGTTGCTGAACTACCTTTACAAAACAAAGGCACCCGCCAACATGAATGAACTTGCCAAAGAACTCAATGTGTCCCATAGCAGGGTTACCCGCATCATGGACAACCTTGTAAACAAACAACTGGTTACCCGTAAACCATCGGAAGACGACCGCAGATGCTGGTTTGCAATTATCACAGACAAGGGCATGAAACTCGCTGAAAACAGCCAAAAGACCGTTCTGGATCAACAAGATAGTATCGTTGCCAAGCTTCCCAAAAAAGATATCGATGATATCTACAAAGCCCTCAAAGTCTATGTTGACAAATATGAAGAGGTGTTGAAGGAAACTTACATCGAGGTCTGATATGACTACAGTTACTACCAAGTGGACTGGTGATATGAGTTTTGATGCTCTGGTAACGGGGCATCATATCAAGATGGATGTCACAAAGGAATCCGGGGGGAATGATAGCGGAGCTCGCCCGAAAGCAATGCTGCTGGCAGCGCTGATGGGATGTTCCGGGATGGATATTGTATCCATACTTAAGAAGATGAAGCTTGAGGACTACAGATTTGACATGCAGGCAGATGCTCAGACCTCTGAGGATCACCCTATGGTGTATACCAACATCAATCTGCAGTTCATGTTTCAAGGTGATGCATTACCTGAGGAAAAGATTCTTAAGGCTGTCGATCTCTCTACTGAGAAATACTGTGCTGTAAATGCCATGCTGAAGAAAACTGCTAAAATCAAGGTACAGGTTTTTATCAATGGCAAAGAGGTCAATCAATGAGATACATACTATTAACTGCAATGATACTGTTTGTGGCAGTCTTGGGCTGCACACCTGTTCCGAAAGAGGAAGTGCCTTCAGATCCACAGATTGAGAATACTGCTTCCAACTCTGATGATTATGTACCTGGTACCTGGATTGAAAACTGGAACCTGGCTATTGCCAGCGCAAAAGAACTCAATCGTCCAGTGCTGGTAAACTTTACTGGTTCGGATTGGTGCATCTGGTGTATTCGCCTATCCAAAGAAGTGTTTACCAAGGATGAGTTCATCGATTACGCAAAGAACAATCTGGTTCTGCTAAAACTGGATTTCCCGCACAAACTGCAACAAAGCGCTGCCCTGAAACAGCAGAACGACACTTTGGCAAAGCAATTTGGGATACAGGGATATCCTACAATAGTGCTGGTCAATCAGGAAGGAAAAGAGATTCAACGTACTGGCTATCAACCTGATGGTGCAGCCAAGTATGTTGAGCATCTGCAAGAGATGCTCTCTGAGCAGTCTGTAAAGTAGCAGTTGTGCAGCTCTGATAGCTGGGTGACTGCAATTTATACAATAATCAAATTACCATCCCAAGAGCCGGTTTCAAAGCCGGCTCTTGCAATTATAAAGCATTTATGACTATTGCTGGAAGGCACAAGATCCGATGTCTTGATACTACGTTGCATGAGCATGGCCTTTCGGATAAAAAGGACTTGACGAAATCTCCCCTGCTTAGGCAATGAAATTCAAGAACAAAGCCGGAGTACGAGATGAGTACAACACCCAGAGGAGAAAGGTCCATCATAGCCCTGGTGGGTCGTCGAAATGCTGGAAAATCAAGTTTGATAAATGCCATAGTGGGACAGGAGATTGCGATTGTATCTGAAATCCCTGGCACCACAACCGATCCAGTGGATAAGCATTATGAATTACTGCCATTGGGACCGGTTACCTTTTATGATACTGCTGGAGTTGATGATAAGGGTGAACTGGGTGATAAAAG
>JALNYD010000081.1 GCA_023230025.1 Candidatus Cloacimonadota bacterium
AGTACCACAGCATGTTCCATGGCATTGCGCAATTCCCTGATGTTGCCGCTCCAGCGATGTCTAAACAGCATTGATAACACTCCCGGCGAGATTTTCAGCTCAGTTTTGCCGTATTTGGTGCAAAACTCCTTCACAAAAGCATTGGCGAGAATCTTGATGTCATCCCGCCGCTCCCGCAAAGGCGGGATATTCAATGTGATCACGTTCAGACGATAGAATAGATCTTCCCGGAAGCTGCCTTCGGCAACCATCTTTTGAAGATCTTTATTCGTTGCAGCAATAATGCGGGTATCTGTCTGAAGATCACCATCCGAACCCACGGCACGGAATTTGCCACTTTCCAGAACCTTAAGCAGCTTCACTTGAAAAGCCAGCGATGTCTCGGTTATTTCGTCCAGAAACAGAGTGCCACCGCTGGCTTCCTGAAAATAGCCTATCTTGTCCCGATTAGCATCGGTGAAGGCACCACGTTTGTGACCAAACAGCAAGCTCTCCAAAAGGGTCTCGGTGAGACTGCCACAGTTCACTGCCACAAACTTTTGCGCCCTGCGCTTACTATTCTGATGGATCAGTTCTGCAAACACGCTTTTCCCCACCCCGGTTTCTCCGGTGATCAAAGCCGTGGTATCCAATACTGCGATCTTCTTCACTTTTTGAATCAGGGCTTGAATTGAGCTGCTATTACCTATCACCAGGTTTGTTTCCAGCTCTTTGTGGATCATGGCATTCAAGCGGCGGTTTTCTGCCATCAGCCATTGAGTTTGCAGTATCTTCTCCACCAATATGTTGATCAAATCCAGATTACGAACTGGTTTGACCAGGAATTCGCTGGCACCCAGCTTCATAGCTTGAACCGCAGTCTCAATCGAGGCCTGTCCGCTGATGGCAATCACAGCAGTAAAGGGATACTGCTCTGAAATCTCACGAATCAGATCCAGACCGTTTTCACCAGGCAAAACCAAATCTACAAAAGCTATGTGATAGCGTCCTTGATTTAGCTTTTCCCGAGCTTCCTTAAGGCTGGTGACTGCGGAAACCTGGTACTTATCCTCCAGTTGAGAGGCAATCAGTTCCAGGCTCTCCCGTGAATCATCAACCAACAGGATACTGTGGGTCATTGGCATACTCCATAAAGCGTGTTAGCATCCCACACACTCTGCGGTATAGTGGGTTGAATAAAGTCTCCGCTACACTCATCATCAGGAAAATAGTCCCCTTCCCCGCAAGGTCGCAGATAGATTGCCAATTTACCATCATAACTGCAGATTCCGGTTTCCAGAGTCAAAGCTTCCTTATGCTTGAGCAGATCCAATACAATTTGTTCATACCATAAAGAAAGCTGCAGCTTTGAGCCAGCTATTTCGGCGTCTTCCACCTTGTCCTGACGGTTGATGCGGACATGATGCTTGATGGGCAAATAGTTGTTCAGATACAGCAGTTCTGCATCCAACCACTTGCGCAAACAGAGTTCCTGTATGGTATCAAAGGAGTTATCCCAAAGCTTCTGAGTGATATCCTTCAGCATGTCATCAATCTGAATCCCCGCCTTGTATATCCTCTGGGCATCTGCACAATCAGGATACTGCTGTTGCATCCGTTGCGCATAGCCCAATACCAGATTCAGGGGGTTGTTCAAATTGTGAATCAAACCTTCCAGGATCAACCTCAGAGCAATGGTATCCTTCATCAAAAACCTTTCAGCCTGCGATATGTTGCCAGTCCTTCACCAAAGATGTGCATTGCCCTGGCCAGGTCATCTTTGTTCAGAATATAGGCCAGACGTAATTCATTTCTCCCCAAACCGGGAGTAGCGTAAAATCCTTCTGCAGGGGCTGCCATCACGGTTTCATTGTTGATGTTAAACTCTGTCAGGAGCCAAATCACAAAATCTTCAGCATCCTCAATCGGTAATTTTGCCACTATATAGAACGCACCCTCTGGCTTTTTACAGATGATGCCCTCAATTTTACTGAGTGCATCAAAAACCAGATCGCGACGGGATTGGTATTCGCTAACGATTCCAGTGAAATATGTCTCTGGAAGACGCACGCAGGCATTTGCCGCCAATTGATCCACCGTGGGTGGACAGAGCCGGGCTTGAGCAAATTTCAACGTGGCTTCCATCAAACCTTGATTGCGGGAAACTATGCAGCCAATTCTGGCTCCACAGGCAGAATAACGCTTGGAAACGCTATCCACCATAACCGCATGATCCGCAAAATCCGGCACTTCCAATACTGATGTATGCTTCAGTCCATCGTAGATAAACTCCCGATACACCTCGTCCGAGATCAAATACAATCCGTGTTTTTTGCAGATGTTTGCCACTCTGAATAGCTCTTCCTTGCTATAGACAGTGCCTGTGGGATTCCCGGGATTGCAAAGCATGATTGCTTTGGTTTTGGGTCCAATCAGTTGTTCGATCTCAGAGCTGGGAGGCAAGGCAAAACCGTTTTCCGCGTGAGTTGTAACAGCTTTCAAATGGATTGAAGCCATGGTTGCAAAGCCATTGTAATTGGTGTAAAAAGGTTCCGGCACGATGATCTCATCACCCTCATTGGCTACTACCATCATAGCAAAAGTTACGGCTTCGCTTCCGGCAGTTGTAACAATAATATCCTTGGTACTGAGCGCGATTCCCAGGTTGGCATAGTAATGAACCAGACCTTGTTGATAGACTTCCAGCCCCTGTGAGGGGCCATAAGCCAGAACTTTATCCGAAAACTCGTGATATACTTTGATCATTTCAGGGGGAGTTTGGATATCGGGCTGGCCGATGTTTAGATGATACACTTTGATTCCCTTTGCCTTGGCACTAATCGCATAAGGCATCAGCTTCCTGATTGGGGAAGCCTGAATCTCTACGGCACGTTTTGAAAGCTGCATTTCACATTCTTCCTTGGTGTGTTTTTTTCTTTGTGCCCTTTATTTAGGACAGTGGAAAAAAGACAAGGAAAATCTTTGTCTCACCCCAAAACACCAATCTACTGATCACTCTCCATTAGGGATTCTGTGTCATTCAATCCCATTACGAAATTTGTTGGAGCTTCGGAAAGATCAATTGAGAAATTGGTTGGAGCTTCGGAAAGCTCCACTACGGAATTGGTTGGAGCTTCGGAAAGATCCATTGCGAAATTTGTTGGAGCTTCGGAAAGCTCCATTACGAAATTTGTTGGAGCTTCGGAAAGCTCCATTACGAAATTTGCTGGAGCTTCGGAAAGCTCCTTTACGAAATGGTTGGAGCTTCGGAAAGCTCCATTACGAAAACCTGTTTAGGACGGGACACAACCCCATTAGTTATCGTCACGATGCGGTTACCTTGTGGTCACAAAAGTAACGGCAAGGTAACCGCATCGTGAGGACAATTAATGAGCTGGATGCAATATTGAACTGACAAACTTCATATTTGGCAACGGCATCCTTACTCTTTAGGTTTTATTTGAAACCAGCAAGGGCTTAAGCTTGAATCATGAGACTTGGTAGCACAGATCAAGCTTTGTATTCAGTTTGAGATTCTGCTCTTGTGATCACACATTTTCCCGATAGTGGAATGGATATTGCACATAGTTTTCGCAAGCAGAATTGCGTCTTGAATAAGTGGCAGTTAGGCTTGAATAGCGCATTTAATAAGCATGAGGAATAGATGACAGTATTGATCATTGCGACACTGCTTCTGATCCTGCATTGGATTCTGGAGTATCGCAGACACAGCCGGAATGTGGCCGCAATTCCCATCCGCATTCACGTAAACGGCACGAGGGGAAAATCAAGTGTGACCCGGTTAATAGCCGCTGGCCTTCGGGCTGGGGGCAAAAGAACTATTGCCAAAATCACAGGCACATTGCCGAGAGTTGTGTTGCCCGATGGTCGTGAATCCGCAATTATCCGGCTGCAAGGAGCAAACATCATTGAGCAGAAATATATCTTCCGCTATGCCGCGGGGGAAAAACCCGATGCAATGGTGGTTGAGTGCATGGCAGTGAACCCCGTATTTCAATGGATCACGGAACGGAAGTTTGTGAAAAGCACCATATCCGTGATCACAAATTGCCGTCCTGATCATCTGGATCTGATGGGCAGCACAGTGCAAAGCGTAACCATGAGCCTGGCAAATACGATCCCGGTTGGTGGAGTATGCTATACTGCAGAAACGCACATGTTTGGCATTTTGAAAAAGGTTGCTGACCATCGTAAGTGCAAGATTCACAAGATTGTACCTACGGATGTGACAGATGAGGAAATGGGGAAGTTTCATCACATTGAACACAAGGACAACGTTCAACTGGCGCTTGCGGTATGTGCAGAAGTAGGTATTCCCCGGGAAATTGCCTTGAAAGGAATGCAGGAAGCTCATCCGGATCCTGGGGCATTGAAGAAATATCACGTGGAAGACCGTGGCAAAGTAATTCAGTTTTACAACGTGTTTGCTGCCAATGATCCCGAATCCACAGTGTATATCATCAATATGGTTACAGGACACTTGAAGGGAGTGGAAAAGATCATCATTTTGAACTCCAGGGCAGACCGCCTGTTTCGCTCCCAACAATTAATAGATTCCCTCAAGGATGTACACTATAGTTATCTGCTACTCACGGGTGAGATTCCTGACAAGGTGGAAGCCTATGCTCTTGCCAATGGAGTTCCCCGTGACCGCCTGTTTGCCTTGGGGCAACCCCTCACTGAAAAGATCTATCAGAAGGTATGGGATCTTACCAAGCAGGAATCTCATGTCTTAGGCATCGGGAATATTGCTGGTCAGGTTAAGTACGGTGCCCAGATTGTAGCCCATTTTAAACATAAAATACCTAAAGCGAATAAAGGAGCTGGTCGTGGTTGATGCAGTAGTTCAAGCCGCAGTAGGAATCGGCGTAATAATTAGTTTGGTATTCTCCGAATTGCTTGGTGCGTCCGCGGGGGGAATTGTAGTTCCCGGATACATCGCGCTATATTTGGATAGGCCAATGCAGATATTGGGCACACTGATCATCAGTTTGCTCACATGGGGTTTCATTCGCCTCATCAGTCAGTTTACCCTCTTGTTTGGTAAACGCCGTATGGTGCTTTCCATCCTGATCGGATTCATCCTGGGCTGGGCTTCTCGCCTGCTAGTGTTTCATGAGATCACCATTCACCAGTTACAAATGCAATCCATTGGATACATTGTACCCGGCTTGATCGCAAACTGGTTTGAGCGCCAGGGATTTTGGAAAACCGTATCCACAATCACGATTGCAGCAGTACTGGTGCGACTGGTGTTAATGGTTTTATTCGGCGGGGAGGTTTAAGATGATGTATCGTCCAAACCTGAAATCGGGACTCAGCTTGATTCTGCTAAGCATACTGGCGGTTATATTATACTTGATCGCCTCCAACAGCTATGTGGAAATAAAGGGCAGCAATCATGACGAGAAATTAGCTGCAGCACAACTGATGCAGAGTTACCTGGATGCCATCAAGGAAGAAATCGTTGAGCGTGGCATCGAGATTGACCCCATCAATGACCCCTATCAATCCGGACTGATCGGGCATCGTCTTTCCTCGATTACGACAGATCGCGGTCTGCTCTCTGAAAAACAGGCGGCAATAAATCCCAATATTGCAGCAATATTTGTGGATGAGCTTAGCCGGGCCAAAAAGGGTGATAAGATTGCCATAGGCATCACAGGTAGCAACCCAGCGGTGAATCTTGCCCTATATGCGGCACTAAGCGTTCTGGAGCTTGATCCTCAGATCATTGTGTCGCTTTCCTCAGCTTCTTATGGTGCAAACCGTGAAGAACTAACCTGGTTGGATATGGAGAGCATTCTCAAAGAAAAGGGTCTGCTGAAGTTTGGCAGCCGATATTCTTCCATCGGAGGAAGTGAAGATCTTGGAGTGGGTTTATCGGACAATGGTATCGCCATGCTACGCAGTGCCATAGAACGTAATGGAGTTGCCCTGCTATCCGGTAAGGATCTGGAAGATAATGTAAACTTACGGATGGCTGCATATTCTGAGCTCCTGGAGGGGAAAGACCGATATCGGATGTTTGTAAACATCGGTGGAGGCCTGGCAAACGTAGGCAGTGGTCCAAACGCCCGTCTGATTCCAGAAGGACTAAACACGAAGCTGGCCGAGCGTAACTTTGAAAAAGAAGGCGTGATGATGAAGATGGCCAAAAACAACGTGCCAGTGCTTCATGTACTTCGAATCCTGCGTTGGGCCCGGGACTACAATCTGAATCTGTCGCTGGATCACAAGCCCATTCCCGGAGAAGGCACTGTGTTCAGCTCCACCATCCACAACGTGACAATAGCCATAATCTGCCTGGTTATCTTGCTGATGGCCATCATTGCAGTGGTTATCTTTGACCGGCATGATCGCAGATTTATGGCAAACATCGTTGATCCTGATGAAGAGCTGTGATAGGGAGGTAAACCACATAATGAAGAAACAGATAGTAATCATATTCGCCATCCTTTTGATGGCAGGCAACGTAATTGCTCAAACGGTGCGTACCCGGATTATGAGCTTCGAGAATCCCGGCAATCGCCGCATCCTTAAAACCGAAGACTACAGTCACTGGTATTACCGCAGCCTTCCTGAGAGAACCATGCGTCTGAACGTTGAAGGAGTGGAAAGAATTCAGATGCGCAGCTTTGGCATCGAAGCCTTGCGTAACCCCCAGTTTCATGTGTTGATTGGCCAGGATAAGTATAGTTATGATCTGAAACTGAATCATCGTTTGGAAGGCTATTACATGTATGAGACAGTGGAGTTTGACATACCGGAAAACACAAGGAGCATAGAGATTCTGTGTTACCCCCGCAGCATCTATATGCGTGCATTCCAGATGATAACCATTCAACCCAAACCCAAAAAGGTGGTTATCCCAAACATGGAATTGAAAGCTCATGCTGGGATGATCGATGTCGCCCACAACTCAACAAGTAGTGAATACTATACTTTCAACTCCACTCAATCGTTGAAGTTCAAATTGAACAATGGACGGGATGGTATTGTGGATGTCAGAGCAAGGCTTACAGACCGCAGTCTGCCAAAATTTGCCCTCTACAAGGATGGCGAAAAAGTGGAAAGCTTCGAGTTCAGTCTCTCCCGCAGTGCAAAGTTCAAAGCAACTGGTGTGCGTTATCTGACCATTGGGAAAAAGCTGGATTTACCACTTAATGACAGTAGTTCTGAATATGAACTGAAAGCCGAGAGTGATCACTTGTTCATGGCTCGTCCCTTAATACTCAAGAAATAGGTGCCCCTTATGCTAAATACTGAAAACCTGGATATGGATAAGAACCGGGAGATCTATCCAGATCCCATGCAAGAACCCAAACAAACGGATGAAAAACGCGTTCGTACCCCGCGCGGACTTACCCGGCGCAAGAACTTCCGCCCGATAATTTTGTGCTTTGCCTTCTGCCTGTTTGCCCTTACTAATCTGAGTGCCAATCTGGAAGGTGAAATAAGTTTGGGCTTGGGCTATAGCGACAATGTATTCCAGCTTTCGGACTATGATTTTCAACGCTTTGATGATGAACATCCAAATCTGGATTACGTGGATACGACAGATGATTTGACCATGTCCATGCGTATAGATCTGGCTTATCCGTTGCATTACCGCTGGTGGAAGTTTACTCCCTCAGTGACTGGCACAATCAGTCAGAATATCAGTAACACAGATAAACAGCGTCAGGACGCCATCCTGCGCTTCAGGATTGATAGACACTACTGGAGCTTCACAAGTCTTTATGGGTATTATCCTTATATCTACTATCGACATTTTAACGATAGTGATGGCAGCGATGAATTGGAAAAATATGCCTATGAACGTAATCTTTACCGCACAGAACTAGTGCTTCGTCCCCATAAAAATGTGACTGCATTTGGCAATATCCGGTATGAAGAGCTGTATTACAACAAGTATTTCACCGAAGCCGATGGTGATATTCTGACTACAGAGCTTGGTGCCCGTTATAGCTTCCCCAGCTTTTCCCTGCAGGGTTCATATAGCTATAAGGATTATCAAGCCGAGGGCTGGAAAGATCTTCAGGCCAATGATGGCAGCTATCAAAGCAACGTCTTTCGAGGCGTTTTGCGCCTTAAAGCGATGCCCATCAATGGTGAAAGCACCAGAAAAAACAGTTGGCAGCCATATCTGGAACTCAGCCGGGAGGATCGATTCTATCAGGCAAATGACTCCTGGTATGGAGGCAGAGAATACAATAGCACAAACACTAAAGCAGGTGTGAATGTGAAACTGAGTCCCAAATGGAATTTATCCCTTGACTACTTACATATCTTCAGGAATGTAGATTCACCTAATGGGAGTGTGTTGCGTTTGAAGGAATTCAGCGAGAACAGGCTCTCAGCAACTGTGAAATACAAATTTTGAGATATGAGAGGTCGCCATGCAGTTTCGCAAAGAAGACAGCAAGAAGAAGATAAAAGAGTTTCTTGACCTGGTGGAAAACCACAAGGTAGAGATCCGACATTACAAGAATCCCGTCTTGGTTTGGGCAGTCCAGGAAGGAGTATGCCACTATTCGTTTTGGGAAGAAGAGACTCTCGATCGCTTTGGCTTACAAAACGTGGATGGCTGGGATTTTGAGGAAGACCTGCTGTTTTGCCCGGATTGGATCGCAGAAGACGATGATGAAGATGATTTTGATGATGATGAGGATGACGAGGATCTCTGTTCTTTTTGCGAAAAGATAGTTAAGTGAAGATTTCCATCTTGGGCGGTGGAGGCTGGGGCCTTGCATTATCAAAGCTTCTTGCCGAAAATGGGCATGAACTAAAGGTGTGGGAATTCAATCCCATAAATTATGCCCTGTTAAAACAGGAGCATGGCAATCCCTTGCTATTGAAGGGGATTCAACTGCCAGATACGGTGAGTTTTACCAATACATTCGAGGAACTGGCAGACAGCCCCAGCCAGATCATTCTGCTTGCTACACCCTCTCAGTTTATCCGCAAAACTCTGCAAAGTATTCCCAGTGAATTGTTCAGACGCATCTTTCACTATCCTGAGTTGAAGGCAATCGTGAACGTAGCCAAAGGGATTGAAGAAAACAGCCTCAAAACCATTGATCAAATCCTGATTGAAGAGTTGCCATTGGAAGTGCAAGGAAAGATTTGCGCACTCTCAGGACCCAGTCACGCTGAAGAAGTGGCTCGAGGCCTTCCAACTACTGTGGTGATCGCAGGATCAGATGAAGAACTTTTGATATGGCTTCAGGATGTCTTTTCCAACGAATATTTCAGGGTATATCGTAGCCCTGATCTGATTGGAGTGGAGATCGGCGGAGCAATCAAGAATATCATCGCAATAGCTGCCGGAATCGTGGCTGGATTAGGTTATGGCGACAATACTATGGGCGCTCTGTTAACCAGGGGGATTGTGGAGATTGGTAGGTTTGGTGCAGCCATGGGAGCTTTACCGGAGACATTTATGGGACTTTCAGGAATGGGGGATTTGATCACCACTGCCACAAGCCCCCACAGCCGGAATCGCTATGTGGGCTATGAGATTGGCTCGGGAAAGAAGCTGAATGAGATCATCAAGGGCATGAATATGGTTGCAGAAGGCGTAGCTACTACTCGCAGCGTGCATTTCCTGGCAAAAGAGATTGGAGTCGAGATGCCCATTGTAGATCAGGTATATCAAGTTCTCTTCGAGGATAAAAATCCCAGGGAAGCTATGCGGGATCTTATGTTAAGAGATTTGAAAGCAGAGTAAACTTCGATCTTTCTTCATTCCCGATTGCATAAATATCATTTCCGTACATTGGACTGATCTCCTTCCAGATAAACCCTGATAAGGCCGTGGAGTTTGCATAAAAGCCCATCGATAGTCGACACGTCTCGTATCGAACAAGGCAGTAAGCCCAGAAAAGTAAGCAGCTGCACTGCTTCTGCAAACGAGACGTGTGCAATCCTTACGGCACCGGTTTTCATTGTCGGTGGCGAAGACTGCTTTTTGTAAAGTTCATTTATGTAGTCAACATGTCATCCAATAATTACCGGTCTTTAGGTAATCATGGAATATTCTTTCTCTGCTTGACGAAAACACAGCCCTTTGGAGGAGATAGATCATCCGGAACAAACGATAAAGCAGGTTCTGCCCTGAATCTGCAACGCTGGATATCTGCACGCTCAATCAAGGAAAACTTTTTCCCTGCCATTAGCTTCGAGTACCCATTTATGATGCCGGAATAGTATCAAAGCACATTGAACGACGATGTTCGCAGAATCTTTGGGCGGAAGGCATTCCGACCCAACTTTTTTGTAGTTCCAGTGATTATGTATACCTACAGCATTGGATCAGGATAACTCCGCGATTGGCATCTCTTCTTTATCTTGACAAATTCCAAGCTTTGAAATATCAAGAT
>JALNYD010000082.1 GCA_023230025.1 Candidatus Cloacimonadota bacterium
TGGAGGGACTGCAGAACGCATCAGCGGGGCCACCAATCTTGAAACTGGTATGATCCGCCATCGGAACATCAAACTTCAGAATAGCCTTGTCGATTAGTTCGGGAAATGCGGATATCAGCTTATCTTTCATCAGTTAAAAAACCTCGTTACTTCATCTAGTAATTGAACATCGCTACTCACATCAAGATGTTTTCCGGGGAGGATTTCCTTGAAGAAAGTCCCGTAATATTTCTTGGAGACCCGGCTATCCAGAATCAAGACCAGCCCCCGGTCTGATTTGGAGCGAATCAGCCGCCCAAAACCCTGGCGTATCCGTAGCAATGCATTTGGCAACATGTAGTGCATGAAGGAATCCTTCTGTTCGCGCTCCAGCTTGTCTATGTATGCCTCCACCAATGGTTCTGAGGGAACTTGGAAAGGAATCTTGTAGATGATCAGAAGCTGGAGGGATTCTCCCTGCACATCCACACCCTCCCAAAAGGATGAAGTGCCCAGAAGCACGGCATTTTTTGCCCGTTTAAACTCCTCAAGAATACTGCTCCGGCTCCCCCCTTTGCCCTGAGCAAATAGCCGCCGGTCTGAGTGATACAAGTCATCAGCCACAAAATCAAAGGCTGCGTCCAGATCACGGTATGCCGTAAACAGCGCCATCGTGCCCACATCTACTGTGTTGAAAATCTGTTTCAAACACGTCAGAGCCTGACTTTGGAAAAACTTATCCTTGGGCTCGGGCAGAAAACTAGTGATCAGCAAACGGGATTGTGTATCATAGTCAAAAGGGGATTCCACAATGGTTTGCACTACAGTTTTATCATCCACCAGGTTTAGCCCTGATTGATTCAAGAAATACTTGAATGAACCCCGGAGAGCAAGCGTTGCAGAGGTGAAAACAATGCTGGGGATTTCCTTGTAGAGCATTTTGCAAAGATAGGTATTCACTTCCACAGGAGCATAATTGATAATACTTGCCGGAACGTTTCGATCAATACGGGAGCTGTTTTCGATCCAAAGAGCATATTCATCAAGATCAGGATTGATGATGGTGAGGATCACCCCTTCCATCTCACTGAAGCGCATGGCAAAGGATTCCAGATTTTCCGAAAGCGCATCATAGCCAGGGATTTGTGCAGCGTCAAAGGAGCTGAGAATATTGTGCAGAGCGGCAATGGCCTTGGCAATTTCTTTGAACTCCAGGCTGAATGTTTTAAGCAATTTGAAGATGTCCGCAACTTCGGCAATATCCTTGATCCGCAGTTTATTGTAGCTATCAGCCGCACTGCATCTTGCCGCAGCCAGATTGAAGATGTCCATCAACAAGGGACGGGAAGCATCGATCAATTGCTCAAGTCGCTCTGCCTGAGCTTTGCATTGATGCTTCTTTTCCTCGCTCAACACAGATTTATCCAGAGTCTTCACAAGCTGTTGCAGATAACCGCTTCGATGCTTCTTTGAACTGGAGGATATCTGATTGAACAACACAGCCACATCGGTGTAGGAAATCGCTGAGCCCAGATGCTTTGAGGCCGAACCCATCAGATTGTGCGCTTCATCTATCACCAGGTAATCATATTCACCCAATGTGCTGTTTTCCATACGAAGATCAGAGAGCAACAAAGCATGATTGGCTACAACCACTGAGGCACTCTCGATCTCTTTACGCAGGTTCATCACGTGACATTTCCGATAATGCATGCATTTCCGGTTTCCACAAAGATAGCGATCCGAGCAGACTTTGCGCCAGGTGATACTATAGCGGGTTCGGTCAAATGACGAGTTTTCGGATACATCTCCGGTCTGAGTATGCATCTTCCAGATGTATAGATTGAGCAGAGCCTGGGCATCCCATGCACTCTGCTCCCTTTGAGTTATCATTTCTTCCCAGCGTCGTTCGCAGATATAGTTTTCCCTGCCTTTTACCAATACAGCCTTGAAGGCCACGGGCAGAATCTTCTTTAGCTGAGGTAAATCTTTGAAAAAAAGCTGTTCCTGAAGATTCTTGGTGTTTGTGGAAACCACCACTTTGGCTTTGTTGCGATGAGCAAACTCCAATGATGGCACCAGATAAGCAAAGGATTTTCCAACCCCTGTTCCGGCTTCCACAACCAGATGCTCATTTTTGCGAAAGGCATCATCAACTGCCCTGGCCATCTGCATCTGCCCATATCGATATTCAAAGTTCTGAAACTCGCGGGAAAACAAACCATCTTCACTGAATACGGATTCAATGGCGGGATTCTTGGCCGCAGGAAGAGTGTTGTCGATCACATTATAGTAGGGACTGCGGACTTTTGAGACCGGAGGTGCGGAAATAGCTGTAGCTTTTTGGTGATCCAAAACCCGCTCCATGAAATCATTACTTTCCACTTGTGCCATCCGGCAGAGGGAGAGGATTCGGGAATTGGTTACCATACTATAGTTGTCGCAGATATGGTCTGCCAGGCTCAGCAATAGCTTTCCTGTAGCTATAGCATCCGCATCTGCCCGATGTGCATTATCCAGAGGGATATCGAAATGACGTACCAGAGTACCAAGCTTGTGGTCACTCACAAATGGTAAATAGATCCTGGCCAGTTCCACTGTATCCCATCTCACGTTCAATAAAGGGAAATCCCCAATCAGAACCATATTGTGGTTGATGAATCCCAGATCAAAACCTACGTTGTGACCCACGATTGGGCTTTTGCCAACAAAGTTTTTTAGTTTCAGCAACACTTCCTTGATATCAGGAGCTCCCTGCAGCTGCTCGAGAGAGATATGAGTCAGGAATTGGATGAACTTTGGCACCTTCCCCTTGGGACGTACGAAACTATCAAAGACCTCTACAATTTCGCCATTCCTGATCTTTACTGCGGCTATCTCAATTATTTCGTCTTTATGCTCCGAAAGCCCTGTAGTTTCAATATCCAGGGCTACAAAATCGAGTTCTTGGGAAAACTTCATTCCTCTTCGCGGTAGAGGTTATAGCGTTGCAGTTTTTTGATCAGTCCCTGTCTGGATAGCCCCAATTCCCGGGCAGCCTGAGTTTGATTCCAGGCATATCGTTCCATACAGGAAGTAATCATCTTGCGTTCCAGCTCCTCCACAGCCTCCTTCAGGTTTTTTTTGCTGCTCAACAGGTCTATCGTGCGGCTGTGTTCCATATGACGATGCACTTCTTCCGAGAAATCAGCCGGAGTGATGAATGTGCTGTCCTCCACCAGGGTAACTGCCCGCTCAATCTCATTCTCCAGTTGCCGGACGTTACCGGGGAATTCATAGTTTTCCAGAGTCTTCATTGCATCAGCGCTAAAGCCAAGTACGTTTTTGCCCATTCTCTTGTTATATTTATCCAGAAAGTGAATTGCCAAAAGCGGTACATCTCCAGGCCGGTTGCGCAATGGAGGCACCTGAATCCGAATCACGTTCAAGCGGTAATATAGGTCAAGCCTGAAATCCCCTTTGTTCACTTTCTCTAACAAGGGAACGTTCGTTGCACATACCACCCGGACATTCACTTTCTCGGTCTTGGTGGCGCCTACCCGCTTAACCTCACCCTCCTGTAAAAATCGCAAGAGCTTGGCTTGTGTCGATTGACTGATGTCTGAGATTTCATCCAGGAAAAATGTGCCCCCGTCAGCAATCTCAAACAAGCCCTTTTTGTCATATGCAGCCCCCGTGAAACTGCCCTTTACATGTCCAAATAGTTCACTTTCAAGCAGTGTCTCTGG
The DNA here is from genome assembly GCA_023230025.1 of Candidatus Cloacimonadota bacterium. GTDB lineage: Bacteria > Cloacimonadota > Cloacimonadia > Cloacimonadales > Cloacimonadaceae > UBA5456. The sequence goes on from JALNYD010000082.1 coordinate 3,708, forward strand.
CAAAGCTCCACAATATTGAGCCACGAAAGCTTTGTTGGAGCGGTTGCTGCTATAATGCAGTGCTCTGGCGATCAACTCCTTGCCCGTTCCGCTTCCCCCTTCCAGCAACACCGTGGTGGGAGTATCCTTGACCTTCTCAATAATCTCAAAGATCTTCACCATTTCAGGGCTCTTGCCAATGATATTCGCATAAAGATTTCCCTCATGCAGTTGCTCACGGATTGTGGCATGAGTCTTTTCCAGATTGGCACTTCGGATGTTTTCGATGATCACAATGATCTGATTTGACAGTGCATTCAGCAGATTTATAATGCGCTCACTGAAATAGTGGGAACCGCTCTTGCAAAAAAGCACCACTACACCAAGCGTGTTCTTTCTGATTGAAAGCGGCATTAGCAGGATGTTGTTGAATAGCGGAGCGAAATGGGGTTGTTTGAAGTTTTCAAGCTGATTGGAAGCCAATACCTTGACACATAGGTTCATGATGGCGTCATAATCATTATCTTCCACGGAGAAGTTTTTGAACAGCTTATATTCCCAGGCATCTGGCAAAGGGCCATTGTTGTGTAAACATAATATCCCGCCATCAGCTTCCGATATCTCGATCAGGCTGCTTAGCGATTGCTCGATAATCAAATCCAGATCGGTGATAGTATTCAGCTTTTGGGTGATCTCATAGAATTGATTCAGCAGGTTCTCTTCAAACTTCACTTCCTGCAGTTGCGAAGAGAACTCCCGTGATATCCTCTGCATCAGGATGTCATTTTGTTCCAATAACTTGATTGAACCATATTGCTGAATTATTTTCTTGTTGTTTTTGAGAATCTGCAGAGCTTGTTCCCATTCCTTCATATCCAGCAACACCCCGGCCAGTTCGTAATTTGCCAGGGATAGTTCATAATGGTTGCCAGAAGCCACAAAGAGCTTGATTGCCTCATCCAGGTGACTCTTGGCATTCTCTGTATTCTTGCGTTCCAGCAAGGCTCGCAGATAATGAGCCCAACCAATCCCAAAGTCGTTTTGCTGCTCGGTTGCAAGCTTCAACGCTTCATTGATGTAATAATCAGCACTTTCTGCGTTGCGGGTAAGAATAAAGTAATAGGCCTGATTCTGACAGCCTTCAATGATCTTATCCCTTGCACCCAGGGCCTTGAAAAAGTCAAAACTCTCCATTAAATAGCGATAGGCTTCTTTGAACTTGTGTAACTTGGTTAATACCGATCCCAGGTTTCCATGCAACTCAGCCTTGATATATTCATCACTAACGGTTGGCAATAGCTCCAAACCCTTGAAATATAGATCATAAGCAAGATTCAATTCACCGCTTTTCTCATATACTTCTCCCAAGTTGTTGTAGGAGCGGAGTAAACCCTCCGAAAATGCGTTTTCTTCGGAGCGTTTGATCGCCTTTTCATAATACTGGATTGAGCCCTTCCAATCGCCTTTCTTGAATGCCAAAGCCCCCAAGTTGTTCAAAGAAGCAATGGTATTGCGGAAAAAGCCAAACTCAATAGCAGTCTCCAGGGATTTTTGCAGGGCATCTTCAGCCCTGGCATACTCGCCATGATCCATCATCGTAACACCGATGTTGTTATAGATATTGGTGATATTATAGGGTTCAGAAAGCAGCTTTTGTATCTTAAGGGCTTCTTCGAGGTAATACAGTGATCTTGAGGGATCTCCTTTGTCATCCATCAGCCCACCCAAATTGTTGAAACACACCGAAATCCCGTTCAGGTTGAAATACTCCTTCTCCAAAGCAAGGCTTTTCAGAAAGTAGGATTCGCTGCGTTCCCAATCCCCCTGGAACATATACAAAACTCCAAGATTGTTGTAGATCGCAGCCAGTCCGGAGTGATCATTGGCCAGACCGTACATGGTTTCGGATTCTTTGAAAGCTTCTTCGGATTGATCCCACTCATTGATGTAGTAGTGGATTTTACCCCGGATCTTTTTTGCTTCGGCCTGAACCAGATAGCGCTTCTGCTGATCTTCCACTGCACTCATCGCATGCAGAGTGGTGTCCAGAGTCTCAAATGCTGCGTTGAAATCCTCGCTTTCAGCTTGAATATCGGATTTGAGCAGCAGGATTCTTGCCTTCCAATATGCATCGATCGTAGCGGGAGAATATTTCTTGATGATCTCAAGGGCAAAGCTGCTGGAATTCACTGCAAAGAGGTTGTTTGAGAGATGATACACAATTTCTTCTGCAGGCAGGTTGTTTTCGGTGCAGATGTGTAGGCATTGCCGATAGAAATCCACGGCTTTGTCTTTTTGGCTCAGGTCAGAGTTACAGGAAGCAATCTGCGCGGTATATTGAAGCTGCTCCGGAGGATTATTACTGATTGAGAGCAGGTATTCATAGATCTTCAGCCGGCTACTGGCATCACTGATGCTTTTAAATAGGTTGAGCATTGCATCAAAGATGTCCTTTTGATAACTCTTCCCCAGAATATGCAATTGCAATTGAACCTGAGTCAGGAGCTTTTGTTTCTTCAGATACGCCAAAAGCTTCGCCATCAGTGCCTGAACATCATCTTCCTCATTATGATGCAACCAGGTCTGAAATGCCAGTTTCTTCTGAATCACGCAGCGATCTTCAACTACAGCCAGCAGTCCTTTTTCCTGCAATTCCTGAAGATCTGCCTTGCAGCTCTTCTTGCCCAGAGCACTACAGATGGAGTCACAATCCAGACCATCCAACACATACATCGCAATCAGCAATTCAATCTGCTTCTTGCTCAGTTCCTCCAAAGTCTGAATATAGATATCATGGGGGTCATAGGTCTTTTCCAAATAGGGACTTAGGTCAAATTCACCCTTGGGCAGGCTCTCTCTCATTCCAGAGAATATCTTCTCCAATATCATGAGGTTACCGCCAGAGATGTTATGCAATATCTCACCTTCTGAAATATAACTTAATCTGGCAGAAGGGAATACCTGACCTAATAGCTTCTGCATATCCTCCACACCCAGGCTGGGCAATTTCTCCACAATGGAAAAGGGGAAAAGATGCTGCTGCGAAAATGCCAGAACCTGTAAACCACAATCTGAGGCATATTGCACCAGGTATTGCAAAAAGTCACGACTGTATTGATCAAGCACATCACAATCATCAATTACCAGCACCAAAGAATGCAATAGGTCTTTCTGTAGCAGTTGCTCGGTCAGGAAGTAGAAGAAGTCATACTTCCTGCCAGTATGATATTTGCCGTAGTGCTCTTCAAAAAAGGCATCCTGCTGCTTTTCATCAAGCCCACTCAGAATCTGCAACAACTCTGTGAAATGATTATAGTACAAAGGGTGAGGCGAAAAGTAATGGATGGAAGAATAACTACTCCTGAGAGCTTCGATGATCGGGGCAATCAGATATGACTTCCCTGATCCGGATTTGCCAGTGATCTCCACCAAGTGACTACGCTTCTTGTCTTTCAACAAGTCCAGTACACGCGTGATGTCAAAGCGCTCGGACACGAATTCGTGCATCTTCTGATACAACTTCTCAGGCATGCGTCCCCTCTCCTGAAGCTTTAGTTTACAGCGCTACTGTAAAAAGAATTGACATACTGTCAAGCAAAAAAACAGCCAAGGCGTTATCCCTCCCCTTTTATCTCGCTAAGAACCGATATGAAGTCCTTACCCCCGTAAGAAGTGACACCTGATATGTCAAATCGTGACACCCGTTTGACAAAACCCCAGAAGAACCCTCGGTTTGTGACACCAATATGTCAAATCATGACAGCAAATTGGCAGGTTGTGACACCGATTTGCCCATTAGTTGCCGTCACGATGTGGTTACCTTGCGCTTACTTTTGTGACCACATTGTAACGGCATTGTGACCACATCTAATGGGCAAGGAATGACATCTTTCCAAAAGCAGTACAAAGAATCTCTTAACCAGATAGTGGCTTATATCTCTTTGTCATACTGGTCACTGTCTGACACTTTGAGTCGTTAATCAATCTGTCCATGTCTGGCTGTTCTAATGCTTGGGCATACATATTCAGAACTGCCATCGCCCGCAAGGTATTCCAGCGTCTGGGTTTCCCAATCTTTTCCATGTGGAAAAAGACCTTTCCCGTGTGTCTGTCTTGCAGGTTCCAGTATCCGTCTTTTGTGCGTTTTTGCCAGATCTTCTGGATTGCAGGTTGCATTCTATCATCATATTGATGCTTTCTCTGGATAAAGTGATACAGCACTCTCAGGATATCAAATCGTCAGCGGCGTGGATAAACCCAGCTAAGGCCATGGAGTTCAAACTGCCAACCCCATCTATAACTATATCAACAAGTTATCGGCGGTATGGACTTCATCGCCGGAATAAAACCAGTACATGCGATTGAAATCCATTTGGACAATTTAATACTTGCTGCATTGGAGATTAGGAATGGCCAAATGTACTCCAATGGCATCAATCGGATCAGATTTGGATGACCCAATTCCCCATGTTATTGTGTCCTCTGAAAGGACACATTGGATTCCTGTGGAAGATGTTCAACAGATCTCATGAATCACGCTCAGAATCATCTGTTTTAATCTTGACACAAAAGGCTAATAGCAGTTCTGTATACTATTGTTGATCGGTGGGGTTCTTTGCCAATCTAGTAGCAAAAGGAGTGTTATATGAGAAGCTTGTTGTTTGTTTTATTTATCTTTAGCCTGAGTACATCCCTTCATGCCGAAACACTTGTCGATAGCAGTATCACAGCCTCGGTCACCTGGAATCTGGAGGGTTCCCCCTATATAGTTGACGGAACCATTCAGGTTTCGGGAACAAGCCAGCCAGTAGTTACAGTCGAGCCCGGAGTTCAGGTTCGCTTCAATTCCGCTGCATCATTGGTTCTGGGTTCAGCAAGTAATAGCGCTCAAAAAGGCGGTCTAATCGTAAATGGAACAGCTGATTCCCCGGTCTTGTTCACTGCCAATACGGACACACCTAGTGCCGGCTATTGGAATTGCATCAAGCTAAATACCCATGCCAAACCTGACAGTGTGATATTGAATCATGCAATTCTGGAGTATGGCGGTTCCGGTGGAAATGGTCTGTTCGATGTGAAAGCAGTTGATCCCACACTTAGCAATTGCTGCTTTCGATATTCAGCCAATTATGGCATTTACCACAATGCCAGCAACGTAAATGCCAGTATTACTGACTGTGAATTCGACAACAATGCCGGTTATCCGATTTATACAAATGTAAGTGGAGCGCATCTGATAACGGGGAATAATGTGTTTAGCAACAACGGCAATCAGCGCATTCTACTCCGCTCTGTGAATCTGAGTATAGGCTGTACCTGGCAAAATCACGGCATTCCCTATGAACTGGAGGGTGATCTGGTAGTATATAACGGAGCTAATCCCCTGTTGCTATCGCCAGGCACCATTATGCTATTTAGAGAAGGGAAGGCTGTATTGATTGGCAGCAACACCAATTCTACCTTCAAAGGCTCACTGGTGGCAGAAGAAACCACATTCACAGCTCTGGACAATCAGCTTCTCTGGCGAGGGATTGATTTTCAGAATTATAGCCAAACGTCCACACTGGAATCTTGCGAGATAAGCTTTGTGGGCAGCAGTGCTCCTGGAGCAGTAACTTTAAGAGGAAGCAACCTGATCAGCATCAACAATTGTGAGTTTCATGATATTGACAATTATGCCATTTGCGGATTCAGTGGCAAGCTTTTCCTGCTTACTAATTGCAATATCCACAACTGCAGCAAGACGGTTTCTGCATACTTCCAGGATATTCATAAGCTTGGTCAGGGCAATATCTATCAAACAAATGGCGATAACCGCATTCACTGTCTGGCTGGCACTTTATCCGAGAGTGCAATATGGACAAGGCAATACACGTCAATCCTGATGCTGGGATCATCTGGGATTAGTGGAGTAGCACCTTATCCCGAACTTCAGATCCCATACGGAACTGTCCTGGAGTTCGCAGCGGGAACCAATCTCAGCATTGGCTCAGCCTCGTCCAGTTCATACAAAGGTAGTCTGAAAGCCACTGGAGTCACCTTTAAAGGTCAGGAAGCCCTGTCAGGTTATTGGACGGGCTTGATATTCAATTATCATGGCTTGCCCAGTCTTGTCTCAGCTTGCATAATCCGGGATGCAGGCTATGCCAATGCTGCGGCTCTGCAGTTATCTATAATCAATTCCACCATCACTGGCTGCACAATATATAATAACGCTGCCAAGGGCATCAATTTTGCCAATAATTCATTGGTATTGATTTCGGGGAATGTGATCTTTGGATGCGGATCGTACCCTCTGTCTGTGGATGCTAATGCTGTAAGAGTATTGGGCGAGGGCAACAACTTCACCGGCAATGCCATCGACCAGGTTGAAGTGCGGCACGAGACCATCCAGAATAGCGGAGTTTGGCGAAATCCCGGTGTGCCCTATTATCTAACTGGCTCCATGCCAATTTATGGAACCCAGTTTCCCCATCTAAAGATTCTCCCTGGAGCCGTTATCCTTCTGCCCAATGGAGCACTTCTATCAGTTGGCTATGCAAGCACCGCATCCTATAAAGGATCACTGGAGGCAGAGGGCGTTCTTTTCACCCGAGCCGAGGAGTCCGCAGAGCCCTGTGGCTTGATTTTCAACCGATACTGCAATATTGGCAGATCAGTTTTGACCAATTGC
>JALNYD010000083.1 GCA_023230025.1 Candidatus Cloacimonadota bacterium
AGAGGATGAAACCTACACCGGTAGTATGCAGCCATCCTTTGCCCGCGAGATTCGCTTCGAAAACGTCAGCTTTGCCTATAAAGACGAGGATTGGATCCTTAAAGATGTATCTTTCACAATCCCCAAAGGGAAGAAGATCGCTCTGGTGGGAGCTTCAGGCAGCGGAAAAACTACTACTGTGAGCCTGCTATGTGGTTTTTACCATGTTCAAAAAGGACGCATCCTGATTGATGGAATCCCAATTGACCAGCTTGATTTCCGGGCCTGGCGTCGTAAAATCGGATTGATTCTGCAGGATATTTTCCTCTTCCCCGGCTCGATCCTGGAGAACATCCGGGTTTATAACGACAATGTATCCGAGGAGGAAGTTCAAAAAGCCGTATCCGTGGTGCAGCTGGATGATTTTATCCGGGTCTTGCCCGAAGGTTTGAACAGCGAATTGGCCGAACGTGGACAAAACATATCCCAGGGCGAGAAACAATTGATTTCCTTTGCACGGGCTCTGGCTTTCAACAGCGAGATCATCATCATGGATGAGGCTACAGCTTCCATTGATCCGCAAACTGAAGCCAAGATTCAGCGTACCATGAAGAAAGTCTTTGCCGGCAAAACCGCAGTGGTGGTTGCGCACAGGCTCACCTCTGTGCTGGATGCAGACGAAATCCTCTACTTCAGTGGAGGTAGGATTCTGGCCAGGGGCAAACATCAGGAACTGATGCAACTAAGCCCGGAATATCGCAAACTTGTGGAACTGCAACTGGTGGGAGATGATCATGAATAAGCATCTGAAGTGGATCATAAATCAGTACAAAGCCAATATCTGGTTCGTGCTGATCATGGTGCTCTTTACCCTGGCCTCTTCTGCGGTATCCATCGCCTATCCCTATGCCTTCAAACGCATGATCGATCTGCTCAGAGATATCCTGCAAAATCCACTGCTTTATCCAGATCCAATGCATGAAGTAAACCGGGTACTCTGGCTCTTTATCGCCATCGGGGGAGCGCAGTTTCTCACCGGGTTTTATCCCTGCTTCCGGGCATTGGTCAATCTACGCTTTGAGCATACGCTCAGGATGCTATATTTCAAGTATATCACGGGCAAGGATTTCCGCTTTTTCCAGCATTTCCGCACTGGAGACATTGTAACCCGGCTCACCGATGATCTTTCAGACTTTCCCAAGATATCATGGTTCTTATGCAGCGGTATCTTCCGGGCTTTCAATTCCTTTTCGATGATCCTGTTTTCACTGGTCGTCATGTTTAGCATAAATGTGAAGCTCACCCTGCTCTCGATTGCGCCTCTGCCCTTGATGATGGTGGTTTTCTACTTCACCAGTGAAAAGCTCTATACAAACTTTGAGCGAAACCAACGCGCTATTTCCAATATCAATAATCAATTGGAGATGAGCTTCTCCGGCATCCGTATTGTGAAATCATTTGTCAGCGAAGAGAAGTATAACCGCTTCTTTGATCTTGCTCTGGCCAACCGGTTCAAGACCGAAATGAGCGTGGTAAAGCTGAATGCCGTGCTGAGCCTGATCTATCAGTATATCGATTACTTTGCCCAAATCGGGGTGATCATGTTTGGTGGCTTCATGGCCGTCAAGGGAGAGATCACGGTCGGCACCTTCTTCCTGTTTTATACCTACCTGTCCATGATGATCTATCCGCTGTTGGATCTGCCTCAGCTCTTCGTCTCTGGGAAGCAGGCATTTGTCAATATCGATCGCCTGGAAGAGATGAAGAACTACCCCACCTTCAATAAAGCCGAAGATCAGGGAGAGACTGTCGATCACTTTGAATCGCTAAGTTTCGCAAATGTCAATTTCCGCTATCCCGGCAAGGAAGACCTGGTCTTGAGAGACCTCAGCTTTGAACTCAAGGCTCCACAGAGAATGCTGATCCTGGGGGCTACCGGAGCTGGAAAAAGCACGGTGGCAAACCTCATATTGGGCTTGTTGCCAGTTGATAATGGACGGATTCTGGTCAATTCTACTGATATTGAGCAGTTGCAAATCAAGAGTCTGCGGGATGTGATTGCCTTTGTCCCTCAGGAACCTTCACTCTTTAGTGGGACCATCAAGGAGAACATCATGCTGGCCAATGAAAGTGCATCTCCTCCAGAGTACTCGGTTGCTTTGAAGGCAGCGCAGTTGAGCTCGGAAATTGCCAGTTTCCCGGATAAGGATGACACCAAAGTTGGAAATCGGGGGCTGGATGTATCCGGTGGGCAGAAACAGCGTATCACCATCGCTCGGGCCTTGATCAAAAAGCCCAAGCTCCTGATTCTGGATGACATCACTGCTTCTTTGGATGCCGAAAACGAAGAGAAGCTTTGGCAGGATATCAATCTGCACTATCCAAACACGGCCGCGATCGTAATCTCACATCGCCTTTCCACCCTGCGTTATGTGGATTGCGTGCTCTTTATCGATAGCCAGGGGCGCGGGCATAAGGGAACTCATGAAGAGCTGGTATTTAAGAACAAGGAATACCACGACTTCCTGCACGAACATCTGAAGAAATAGAGTATCGCCATTCCCGCAAGGCGTATTCCTCTAACAGGCCTGATAGAGGAAATTACTTGATAAACTCATTGACAGAATTTCACAAACATCCAATCTTGGTACAAATGCGAAATTACTGGAGATGACCTCTTATGAACGATCAGTTGCAAGAACTCTTAACTAAGGTTTATGAGGAAGGCGTTGCCAAAGCCAATGCCGAAGCACAAAAGATTTTGGATAAAGCAAAAGCAGAAGCCGAAGCAATTGTGGAAAAGGCAAAAACCACTGCTGAAGCCAAGCTTGCGGAAGCAGATAAACAAGCTGCTGAACTGAAGAAAAACGCAGAGGGTGATCTCAGGATGGCAAGTAACCATACAATCAGCGCTCTTAAGCAGAAGATCATCGATTTGCTAATGCTTAAAAGCGTCGATGCCGGATCCAAAGCCAGCTTCTCGGATGTGACATTTGTGCAGACCCTTATCAAAGAAGCCCTGGCCTCCTGGAAAGATTCTGGAGCCAATCTCAGCCTGGCTAAAAGCTTGGAAGGCAAGCTTGATGAAGCCTTCCTGAGCTCCATCAAACAGAGCTTCGGCGGCAAACTCGCCATTGACTTCAATCCTCAGATCAAAGCCGGATTCAGCATCTCCCCCAGTGATGGTGGTTACAAACTCAACTTCAGCGATGAAGATTTTGCCAATCTCTTTAAGAACTACCTGCGTCCACGCACTGCCGGCATCCTCTTTGAAAGTTGATTATGGCCAACCAATATTATTACTTTATTGCAGGCTTACCCAGCATCTCTCTGGATGATACCAAGCTAGTCTATCCGGTATCCCAATTCCGGGATGATGCTGCTCAACAACTGAGCACTCAGGATATGGCCTTGATCGGGATCCTGCATCTTCCAGATGATCTGCAAAACCTGCTGAACATCATCTATAATGAGGGGCGTGATCCCAATCCCGAAGGACTGATCAGCGCTGATACCTGGCAGGAATATCACGGCTATTTGCGTGCAAAACTGGATAACAACCAACTGTCAAATCCCTTCAAGACCATTCCGGATTTTGTGGAAAAGGTTCTGATCCCGGCCTTGCAAATGGAGGAACTGCCCAAACGCAGCAAGATAGAACATGATCTGCTCAACGAGCTCTTCAGCTTTGCAGCGTCACACCCCAATTCTTTCATCCGCCAATGGTTTGACCTGGATCGCCAGATCAAGAATATCCTGGTGGCGATCAATGCCCGCAATCACGAGATGGAATATGCTCAATATCTGATTGGGGAAGATGAAGCTGTGCAGAACCTTAGTAAAAGCCATGCTGCGGATTTTGGTATGGGTAAGGAAAACCCTGTTTTTGAAAGCATTCAGCGTATCTGGGAGCAGAATAATATCCTCTATCGTGAACGGGGCTATGACATCTACCGCGCCAAATGGATTGATCAACAGACCTTCTTTGAATACTTCAATATCGATAGAATCCTGGGGTATTATAGCAAACTGAGGTTGATCAATCGCTGGCTGACAGCAGATGCCAATATGGGCAAAGAAGTATTTCACGACACTCTGGACAAGCTGGAGAACAGCTTTGCATTTCCGGAAGACTTCAATATTAAAATTAAGCAAAAATAGAAGGTAACACGATGACCAAAGGTATAGTGAAAGGAATTATCGCCAATTTGGTGCAGGTAGAAGTTTCAGGACCTGTTTCTCAAAACGAGATCTGCTACATTAACCTTGGCGGAGTCAAGCTGATGGCTGAAGTGATCAAAGTGCTCGGATCCACTGCCTACACGCAGGTTTTTGAAAGCACACGCGGTCTCAGACCTGGTGATACGGTTGAGTTTACAGACCACATGCTGGAAGTTAAGCTGGGTCCTGGTATGCTCTCCAAAAACTACGACGGCTTGCAAAATGACCTCAATAAGATGCAGGGCGTGTTTCTGACTCGCGGAGAATATACTGACCCTCTGGATGAAGACTCCACCTGGGAATTTACTCCAATTGCCAAAGCAGGTGATAAGATTAGTGGTGGAGACTGGCTGGGCAGCGTTCCAGAAAGCTGGATATCGCATAAGATCATGGTCCCCTTTGGCTTTGAAGCAGAATATACCCTGAAAAGCATTGCCCCCAAAGGAACCTATAAAATCACAGATACAATCGCCACTATCACCGATCCGGATGGACAGGACATTGAGCTGAATATGATCCAGAAATGGCCGGTGAAGATCCCCATCAAGAGTTACACCGAGAAACCCAGACCCTTCAAACTGATGGAAACCGGAGTGCGCACGATCGATACTCTGAATCCTATGGTCGAAGGTGGAACTGGCTTTATTCCCGGGCCCTTTGGTGCGGGCAAAACTGTGCTACAACACTCCATCTCCAAAAATGCCGATGCGGATATGATAATCTTTGCCGCATGTGGTGAACGTGCTAACGAAGTGGTGGAAATGTTTGTTGAGTTCCCGGAACTGGATGACCCCCGAACCGGACGCAAACTGATGGAGCGCACAATCATCATCTGCAATACTTCAAACATGCCCGTGGCAGCTCGTGAAGCTTCAGTTTATACAGCAATGACCATCGCCGAATACTATCGCAGTATGGGGCTCAAGGTTTTGCTGCTGGCAGATTCAACCTCCCGCTGGGCTCAGGCTCTGCGTGAAATGAGTAACCGCATGGAAGAGCTTCCGGGACCCGATGCCTTCCCCATGGATCTCCCTGCGATTGTATCTAATTTCTATTCCCGGGCAGGCTTTGTTTACCTCAAAGGCGGCGCTACCGGCTCCATCACCTTTATTGGCACAGTATCTCCCGCTGGAGGTAACCTCAAGGAACCAGTTACCGAATCAACCAAGAAGGCAGCTCGCTGCTTCTATGCTCTATCCCAAGCCCGTGCGGACAGTAAACGTTATCCGGCGGTTGACCCCATTGATTCATATAGCAAGTACCTTGAATATACTGAGGTGCAGGAATATCTGAATAAAAACGTGCACCCCAACTGGGTGAAAGACGTTACTCATACCAAAGACCTTTTGTTGCGCGGCCGGGAAGCTCAGGAGCAGATCAACATCCTGGGTGATGATGGTGTACCGCTGTCTTACCACGATAAGTATTGGAAGAGTGAACTGGTGGATAGAATCATTCTGCAGCAGGATGGTTTTGACAAGATCGACCAATCCACCCCCATGAAGCGTCAGGAATACATGCTGGAGCTGATCCTTGGAATCTGTGCCATGGACTTTGTGTTTGAGAGTTATGAAGACGTCATGCCCTATTACATCAAGATGATCAATATCTGCAGGCAGATGAACTATGTGGAGTTTGATGGCGCTGATTTCAAGCGCTACGAAGACGAACTCAAGAATATCATTGAAGAAAGGAGAGCTAAATAATGGCAACACAAGCTTTTCAAAAGATATACACCAAGCTCAATTCCATCACCAAAGCTACTTGCACGGTGAAAGCAAGTGACGTTGGAAATGACGAATTGGCCACTGTTGCCGGACGTCTGGCTCAGGTAGTTAAAATCGTTGGTGATGACGTTACTCTGCAGATCTTCGCAGGTACAGAAGGAATAGGAACCGATGCTGAAGTGGTTTTCTTTGGCAAAGCTCCTACCTTAAAAGTGGGCTCGGATCTGGCTGGAAGATTCTTCAATGCCTATGGTGACCCAATCGATGGTGGTCCGGATGTAAGCGGTGATGAGCTGGAAATCGGCGGACCATCGGTAAACCCAGTACGCCGCAAGCAGCCCTCAGAATTGATCGCAACCGGTATAGCCGGCATCGACCTCAATAACACCCTGGTTACCGGCCAGAAGATCCCCTTCTTTGCTGATCCCGATCAACCCTATAATGAAGTGATGGCAATGGTCGCTCTCCGTGCCAAAAGCGATAAGATCATCCTTGGTGGCATGGGACTTTCCAATGATGACTACTTGTTCTATAAACACGCCTTTGAAAACGCCGGAGTGATTGACCGCATTATCTCTTTTGTGAATACCACCGAAGATCCCACTGTGGAGCGTCTTCTGGTACCCAATATGGCCTTGACTGCGGCTGAGTACTTTGCCACTGAAAAGAACGAAAAGGTGCTGGTATTGCTCACGGACATGACATTGTATTGCGATGCCCTCTCGATTGTTTCCAACCGCATGGATCAGATTCCCTCCAAGGATTCCATGCCAGGTTCGCTTTATAGTGATCTGGCCAAGCTTTATGAAAAGGCAGTGCAATTCCCGGATGGTGGTTCGATCACGATTATTGCAGTGACCACTCTTTCCGGGGGAGACATCACCCACGCCATCCCTGATAACACGGGTTACATTACAGAAGGACAGCTCTTCCTAAAGCGTGATACTGATATCTCTAAAGTGATTGTTGACCCCTTCCGCTCCCTTTCCCGCCTCAAACAGCTCGTGATCGGCAAAAAGACCAGGACTGACCATCCCCAAGTGATGAACACCGCTGTCCGGCTTTATGCTGATGCAGCTAATGCCAAAACCAAGCTGGAAAACGGCTTTGATCTCTCTGACTATGATGAGCGGGTGCTGGATTTTGCCAAAGAGTATTCTGAGGAAATCCTGGCTATTGACGTAAATATTGATACAGATACCATGCTTGATATTGCCTGGAAGCTCTTCCAGCGCCATTTCAACAAGGCTGAGATTGGTATCAAAGACGAATTTATGAAGCTCTATTGGAAGAAGGCATGAACCTCAAGTTTCAATACAACAAAATCTCCCAATTGCAGCTAATCAAGCAATTAGGAGTGCGGCAGAAAGCTTTGCCCACCTTGAAAAACAAGGAATCTGCCTTGCGGGTAGAGGTAAAACGAGCAAAGGACAAAGCTGCCGAGCTTGATGCTAAGATTCGTGAACGCACAAGTGAATTGGACGTGTTCATGAAACTTTGGAGTGAGTTTGATCCCAGCCTGATCTCCATCAAGAATGTAGAGATCAAAACCCGCAAAATTGCAGGAGTCAAAACGCCCCAACTGGATAACATCGAATATGAGATTGCTCCCTTCAATATGTTCACCGCACCATCCTGGTATCTGGATGGAATTGTAATGCTGAAGGAGCTATCGAAGTTGCAGATTGAGCGGGAGTTCTTTGTGCGCAAAATGCACATTCTGGAGCAGGTTCGTAAGAAAACCACGCAAAAGGTAAACCTCTATGAGAAGGTGCAAATCCCCGCATTTGAGGATGCCATCCTGAGGATCAAGCGCTTTATGGAAGATGAAGAGAACCTCTCCAAAGCCGCCCAGAAAATCCTCAAAGACCGTCTGGAGGAGCTGCAATGATCGAGAAGATGAAGAAATACAGCTTCGTGCTATATCATCTGGATTACCAGGATTTTCTGGCCAATCTACAAGATTTGGGCATGGTGCACCTCATCCGCTCCACTGATGAAAAGTCTGAGGAACTTATTCAAAGCCACGACTTGATTTCTCAATATGCCGAAGGGATCAAGTTCCTCTCGAAATACAAGGATCAGCATCCCAAAATCAGTACCAACCTTCCCGCAAAAGCGCTACTGAACCAGATCAATAAAGCCCGTAGCGACAAAGAAAGCCTGCTGCGCCAGAGAGACAATCTTCAAAAGCAGATTAAGGACTTGCAACCCTGGGGGCATTTTGATTATGATCTGGTAAAGAAGCTTGAAGACAACGGTATCGGAATCAGCTTTTACCACTGTCTGAAGAATCACTTCAAGGCGGAATGGGAAGAGAATCATGTGATCCAAAAAGTAGCGGAACATAGTGGCAGCATCTATTTTGCCGTGCTCTTTACCGGAGAAAAGCCCATTATAGAAGCGGATGCTTTCAGTTTTCACCAACACACTCTGCAAGAGTTTGAAGCTCAGCTAAAGGAAGTGACCGAAAAGCTGGAAGGAATCGAGAGTTACTTTGCAGATATCTGCGATACTGCCCTGGAAATGTTCAATGCTCAGATCGCCAAGCTCACCACTGAGTATGATTTTGAGGATGCAACTCTGCAAGGAGTAGCAGAAGCTGATAACCATCTAAGGGTGCTTAGCGGCTGGATTCCTGTCAGTAAGGAAGATGGACTCAAAAAGTTCATCTCGGAGCAGAATGTGATCCATTTCGAAAGCACTGCCAAGATCGAGGATAATCCGCCTATACAATTGCGTAACAATTGGTTCTCACGGCTTTTTGAACCCATCACCCGGATGTATATGCTGCCCAAATACAATGAGTTTGATCTCACCCCCTTCTTTGCCCCCTTCTTTATGCTCTTCTTTGGCTTCTGTAATGCTGATATGGCTTATGGAGTAGTGATCGTCTTACTCACTCTCTTCCTGCGGACGCGAATGAAAGATCCCACCGTCAAGGGCTTCCTCACTCTCGTTACCCTCTTTGGCATATCATCAATTATCATGGGCTGGGTGATGGGAACCATTTTGGGTTATGACATGAAGGAAATCCCTGCCATTGGCGAATCGATCCTGATTCGTAATACTGACCAGATCTTCAATTTCGGTCTGCTGCTGGGAGTCATCCAAATCTTGTTTGGCATCTTGATCGCAACCGCCAAGAAAATGCGGCAAGCCGGCTTTGTGAATGGAGTCAGTTCCATTGGTTCATTCCTCTTTATCGGAACCCTGGCAATCTTTGGAGCTCAACAATTGGGAACCGATATCAGTTCCATTCAGCCCTATTTGAAGTATCCAATGTGGCTTGGACTGGCTTTGATTTTGCTATTCAACAATCCAGGCAAAAATCCCCTCATCAACATTGGAGGCGGTCTGTGGTTGTTATACAACATGGTTACCGGCTTCTTTGGTGATATCCTGAGCTACATCCGTCTCTTTGCCCTGGGTGTATCCAGTGGCATTTTGGGCTTCGTGATCAATAGCATTGGCTCCCAAATGCTGGGGATTCCCATTGCTGGACCGGTCATCTTTGTGATCTTTATGATATTGGGACACACTCTGAACCTTGCCCTGGGCGGACTGTCCGGATTTGTGCATCCCTTGCGCTTAACTTTCGTGGAATTCTTCAAAAACGCCGAGTTCGAAGGACCCGGCATGGAATATAAACCCTTTTCCAAATCTTAAGGTAAAATATTAGGAGGTTTAATGAGCCCGGATACCTTAAACACAGTAGTAGAAACCACAGCAACTGCCATGGCGGGCGGGAATTTGGCATTTTTCCTGGCCTGGATCGGTATTTTCCTCATGGTTGGTCTTGCCGGAATCGGCAGCGCCTGGGGAACAGTAATCGGTGGCAGTGCTTCAGTGGGAGCCATGAAAAAACGGGATGATATCTTCCCAAGTTGTATGATCCTCTCCGCTTTGCCCAGTACACAAGGGCTTTACGGATTTGGTGCCTTCTTCATTCTGAATGGGCACATCACTCCCCAGATCAACCTGCTGCAAGCTTGCGCAATTCTTGGCGCAGGTCTGATCATGGGCATGGTTGGTCTGATTTCTGCTTATCAGCAAGCCAGAATCGTTGCCAATGGTATCGAAAGCTTGGGAGCTGGGAACAACGTGTTTTCTCAGACCCTGATTCTGGGCGTGTTCCCGGAACTATATGCAATCGTAGCTTTCGCTACTTGCTTCCTGATTTCAGGTGTGATTCCCGGTTTGGCATAATCACGATCCTAAACGATAATGGGCACGTCATTCACGCGTGCCCCTTTTTTTATCCCGATTGATGCCATGGGAGTTACTTCGCCACTTCCATATCTCTAATGCC
>JALNYD010000084.1 GCA_023230025.1 Candidatus Cloacimonadota bacterium
ATAACTATAGTAGTCTGTCATATTGCTCTGCGAATACAATGTTTGATTAGAATAGATTATATTAAATAAGCCATCATCACCATAGATTCGAGAGCGAACTTTGAAGGTTTTAGCTCCGGTGGGGGGAGAAGGGAGAGTAAAGGACGTGACATCATAATAGGTCGTGCCGTTGGTGATTCCGGTTCCGTTGCCAAATGTTGGCACACTCACATCCAGAGTCCCCATTGCACTTCCGCTGGCATCGGCTGTGTTGTACCAATATACTCTCACAAAGTTATTCGATGAGACTGCAGCTCCTGTTACAAAACCTTCCACCTCGTCAAAATCCGTTGTGGAATACTCGAATTTAACTTCAATATCATCACCCGGTAAGACAGGTGTATCTTCGTCATTGTAGGGGCTTTTCATCCCAATGTTAGTCAAGCTGATAGTCTGGGCTGCTAACGCTGTGCTCAGAGCCAAGAAAAACGATGCAAAGAGAAATGCTCGTTTCATGATATCCTCCTATGAACTCCATAAGTAAAAGACTGACCAGGCAATTGGATTCGGAACCTGATTCATAACCTCTATACTAATTTACTATGCTTTAGTTACTTGAGCTATGTATAAGATAAATCATCTCAATTACTTGTCAAGGAAAATTAATGGTTGGCGAGAATTCATCAACATGTTGATAAATAACCACATAGAAACAAGCTAATCTATCTGGAGAAAACCTGGGTGTTCTTCCCCTCGAGGCAGGATGGAACGAACTGCTGCATGAGCCATCTGGTAAGCCAATAGCTGTATCCCACTCTGGGATAAACTTTTTCACTCCGAGCTCACACTGATGAGAATAACTGCTAAATAAAGCAGTGATGGGAGTTGATAAAAATCAACACTTGTGGAAAAATGACTTCAATATTCAGGACGGGACAATCCCCATTAGTTATCGTCACGATGCCGTTACCTTGTGGTCACAAAAGTAACGGCAAGGTGACCGCATCGTGAGGACAAATAAAGGCCATCGTAACGTATCTTTCCGAAGCTCCGAAAAATAAGGAGATGATACAAGCCCAAAAAAGACCCGATGCATCAGGGCACCGGGTCTATTCATCCTATAGTCATTTGATCCTATTTAAGCATCAACATCTTTGAAGTTTGGTGGATGGAGCCACTGGAGATTGTGTAGAAATAAACGCCACTGGGTAGCTCTTTCCCCTTATCATCACGACCATCCCATTCAATGCAGTAAAGACCTTGATTAGTGGTATCCAGCATCAGGGTTTTTACCAATTGACCTCGGCAATTGTATATCCTGATCTGGTAGTGCATTGCATTGGGAAATCTTTGCTCCAGACGGATCGTGGTGCTGGGATTGAAGGGGTTGGGATAGTTACCCCTAAGCATGAAAAGCTGAGGAGAGATGGGATCGTCGAAATCATCCTCTCCACCGATTGGAGGATCATCGGGATCATCGGGATCATCAGAATTGAAGCTGGTGAACTTGCAGATCACACCATAGTCTATACTTAGATCGATAATCTCCTGTTTCAGTGCTACAGCTTCCGTCGAGTTTGGATCCATCTGATCGTAAAGATTCATCAAATGTTCAATCTTCATTTTGGCCCAGATCTTCATCAGGAAACGGTTTTGATCGATGGCTTCGGTGCTGAGATCAGATTTGAACTGGTAATTCATGATGCTGCCCAAAGCGCTTCCTTCGATTGTGAAACCGATACTTGTGGATCCAGCGGGGTATCTGCCGCAGAGCAGCATTTGGTTACCAAGGTATAAATTGGGGATTGAAACCGGGTAAACCTCAGATACTGGATCAGTACTGGGGTCAAAGGTCAGCGAGGGATTGAGTAATACCGGGTTACGGATTTTGGCGTAGAAATCGATCAGGATTTCACTGAGTTCGCTGATTCCCACCCAGGTAGCGCTGCCTCCATTGTTTGACGCAATCTGTGAAAGCAAGCTGGTATTGACACTAGTACCAACCCCAAAACAGAAAATATTGAGCAATCTGCCGGTGGCAGTCGCAATGGCGTTTACATGGCTAACCAGCGCATCGGTGTCGGTGATTCCCACATTTGGCAAGCCTTTGCTGAGGAACACAATGATATTGGCTACATCATCGGGGGCTGTAGCAAACTGCGGGATGGCAGTGTTAAAAGCGGCTGAGATGTTGCACATCCCAGAAGCTTCAAGATTGTCTATATAACTGAGGGCGAGATTTTTGTTCTCTTGAGTGAAGGGGACATGGGTCAAGGCAAAGGCATTGGCCACGGTATTGAAATCCACAATGTTGAAGTAATCGCTTGAGTTCAGATTATCAACCATGTAGGATGCGGCGATTTTGGCTTGCTGGATGGAGGATTCAGACATCTGAATGGAGCGATCCATTACAAAGGTGAAGTATTTTGGCATGACATCCACACTGGGCTCAGGTTCGATTACTGACAAGAAAAATCCATCTCCTAATTCATCCGGGACAAACTCACTTTGCACAAAGGAGCTGAAGGTTATCGCACCCAGGTTTTCCATGGCCAGACTATAGTTCAGGTCAATATTCTGGCTTAACTCTACATCACTCAGATCCAGACTCAGATCAGCCTGGCCATCCAGCAGCGTTATCACTGCGGAAGGGAAATCTGGCAGATCGGCGGAGATTACATTTCTACCTCCTTCGATCAGAGCATTCATGGTCAAGCTTTCCAGGGGAGGATTGCTCAAGTATCCATAGTGCAGGGGGTAGCTGAAAGTGACATTCCCATCTTGATACTTCAGGAGTTCCACATATTCAAGCTGGATTTGCAGGGTATCCTGAGCGGCCAGATATTGCGGGATGGGAAAAACCATTGGGCTCTTACCCAAGTATGCATCAATAAAGGGGTACATGGTTGTGCCATCGGGATTAACTGGCTCCGATGTTCCCGAAGCAATCACGGCATCATGCCATTCGCCATTGATCAGCCAGCTCAGAGACGTGGCGCTGGCCTCTTCGTGCATGGGAAAGGCATAAGTACACTGAGTGCTGTCTGCAGAATCGTTTACAAATCTGGCTGAGAGGTTGGTGATGGCTACCTGGTTGATAATCTGCAGATTGATCGAGAGATCCATTAGTCTCAGATACTCTCCGGCTACGGCATCCTTGATCATGATGCCAGCGGCAAAGGCCTGAAGGGAGCAAAGTAAGATCATTATCGAGATTATATTCTTTTTCATCTTGTCCTCCTTATTTGCTAACCAGTATTTTTCCGCTGATTGAAGCCTTATCGGTTACCAGTCGATACATATATATACCGCTGCTAACTCTCTGTTTATGGGCATCCTTGCCATCCCAGCCGATGATCTGCTTGCCCTTGTTGAGCTGGAGGGGGCCAAGACTGCGCACCTTTTGCCCGCGCATGTTGAATATCTCCAGCCTGACCGGATGATCACTGTAGTTTTCAAAGGCAAAGCTGGTTTGGGTATTGCTTCTTGGATTCAAAGGATTGGGATATACCCGAAGCGATGAAATTG
Source organism: Candidatus Cloacimonadota bacterium (assembly GCA_023230025.1). Classification (GTDB taxonomy): domain Bacteria; phylum Cloacimonadota; class Cloacimonadia; order Cloacimonadales; family Cloacimonadaceae; genus UBA5456. The sequence goes on from JALNYD010000084.1 coordinate 3,508, forward strand.
AAGGTGGGTCAGCAATCGGGGATGGAGCCTGGGCATAAAGCGTGAGAGGTTCATCCAAAAGGCCATAAAAGGTACTGACTCCGTTGCTTTGCTGCGCCAGGAAGTAATACTCTATGCCAAGATTACCGAGGTCATCGGATATTGAAACGGTGTAAGTATTTCCGGTGCCTGGGTTCATTGGAACAGAGCTATAGACCAAAGATCCAATCGGGCGGTAGAAAATATCAATATTGACTGAATTGGCTGCCAGACAATTGAGACTAGTGTAAAAAGATGTTCCTACCTGATACTCTTGATTCAGATTCTGGAACTGAGCATGGTCAGCGGGATTGATGGCGATGCAATAGGGTTGTAGATCAGGGGTGGAACTGGGTAGAGTGTTTGTGGTTTGTCCATCTGAAGCCTCAATATAATATTCGATGGCTGTTCCATGCACCTGGGCAGCAGGCAGAATTGCCTGATAGGTGTTTCCTTGAAGCTGTGTAAAGTCAAGAATACTATAATCGTCCTGGTTGCTGCGTCGCCAACAGAGTTTCTTCTCAATGATGTACGGTGCCAGACGGTCGGTGAGTTCCACGGTAAAGGTGATGGATTGACCAGTGTTTACGGAGTTCATGTCCAGAGCGATCAAAGCGTTGCTTCTCTGGATGAGGGGAGCAATTCCGGGGATATAAAAGACTCTGGCATCAGAGCTCATATTATCTCTTTGAACCTCAAGCGTTACCAGCCGGGTTATGGGGTTCTCCATGGGAACCATACTGTTGTAATGTACTGTGTATTGCGAAGTAATAAATGTACCGATCTGGTTGATGATGGCATTGAAGTTATCATAGATATGATAATAGTTCCCCTGAGGATTGGTTTGCTCTGCGATTGGCAGATATTGAGTCATTTGGTTGGGATCCTGGACATTGAATATTGGGAATACAACTATGTTATTGGGCAAGAGAAGCTGAGCCAGCAGGTTACCCATGGTCCATTCAGTAACATTATCACTTTCGTGAGATGTGGCATCGGTAAGCAAGATCATGTTTCGAGTTGCACCTGGACGCCAGGAGAACTGAGCGGCTTGAGCCATTGCTTCAACCTGGTTTTCTGGAAAATCTCCTCCACTGCCGATGCCATGCTCACCCAGATTGATGTTTTGGATAACATTCTGAATCTCACTAAACTCCGTGTAGAACTGATATTGGTTGTAAACATAGACAATGTCTCCAAACACTACAAAGCCGATTCGGTAATCAATGGCTTCGCTTTGTAACTGGTTGATAAAGTTCGTCATGTTGTTTCGCACGGCATTAATCTCGTCGCTCATACTGCCCGTAACATCAAGCACAAAAATGATATCCGCTCCAGAAACCTGCTCTTCATCAGGGCTGATCACCGTGAACATATCTTCCTGAAGGGCACCGTTTTCCAATACACTGAAATTGGCTGTATTCAGATCTGTAACCAATCCTTGGGGGGAGTTGACCGATGCGGTGAGGTAAACTGATGGATAGTGACTGTGGTTTACACCTAAGATTTGTAAATCAAGGGGTAGAGGTTCCACGGCTGTGATGCTGAGTTCATCAATATACCAGCCTGCTGCGGGCACAGAACTGTCACTGTCAAGGTGGAACCTTAGTTTGATGCTTTGATTTTGAAACTGAGTGAGATTCAGCGCCGTAGTGCGATAGGAAAATCCGCTACTGCCGGTTCGGGCATCGATAGTATAGGAGGCATAATTGGGGTATGCTCCGGTTAGAACTTCTACATAAGCGTAATCCCAACCGTTTTCCAGCTCGAACCATTCGGAAAAACTTAGTTCCACATAACTGGCAGGAGGAAGAACTATATCGGGGCTTTGCGCAATGATATTGGCATCATTGGCATACATACTATCCAATCCTGTGGCCAGACAGGAAGTACCCTGAGCTACGTAATTGGGCCCAAAACTGGGAGTTCCGATTGCCCAGTTTTGTTCTAATGCCCAATTCGGATTTGCTTCAAAATCTTCAGCCCAAATCAGTTGTCGCGAGCGGGATTCAGACTTGCCGTCTAAGCGCGAGATTTGATGTTGAGGTTGGGGAAATATGTCAAAACTGGCTTTGGGGAAGCTACGCTCTTGCTGAGCCGGCAAGGCATAAACTAGAAGCAATACTAAGAATAGAGCAAAAAGTCTTTTGTCTTTCATGATATCCTCCATGATTGACAATTACAGACGCACAATATGTTCCAATATTTGATTTATTTCTGGATTCGGTCAGATATTGAGCGCAGACGAGGAGATTCCATTCTGGGCATTGGAAAGAAAGGAACTTGGTGGAAGGAAAAAACTTCTTTACAGATTCTGTAGTGTTTTTAGAGTGTGCATTCGAGGTCAAAGCAGATTATCCTGCTAATATAGATAAGGATGTTTAACAGCATAACAGCATAAGGAACCGCGATGAAAAAGCTCTTATTGATGCTCTTTGCCCTATTATGCATAGGGTTTCTCACCGCCAAGGTGGATCTGAATACGGCCACCCTCAATGAATTGATGCAGCTTCCAATCACGGAGGCGCAGGCGCGTGATATTTATGAATACCGGCTGTTTGTACATAGGTTCGAAAGCATATTTGATTTGAGAGATATCTCCTCAATCGATCAACGAACCATGAACAGCTTGAAACCACTGGTTGTAGTATCTTTGGTTACAGAAACCGATGAGATTGCAGCTCGCAGGGAAGAGATTCGGGACCTCTTGGAACGCATGGATAGCAATGAAGGTGCCTCAGAAGGCATGGCGGATGTCTGGGAAGATTATTTAATGACTCCCCAGAATGTGAACCGGATGCATTTTGATGACCTGATCAGCCTTCCCAATGTTTCTGCAATTGATGCAGTTGCTGTGCTCAGAAGGGTGGCCAGGGGCGATACCATTGCCGATACCAGGGATCTTCGCAACAGCCTGGGGCTTTCCTATTATGGGTATTCAAATCTCAGGAACTACGTTTACTACCGTGAATCTCCAGTACGCAACAAATTGATGGTGGATGCTCAGTTACAATACTATACCCGCTTCTTTGAAGAGGGGCAGTATGACATGCTCCATGAATCCTTTGTGCCCAAAACATACGGTAATTCATGGGTTTCCATTCCCCATGACAAGCGGATATCATATTGGGGATATTACAATCTGGATCAGATTGATCCTGACATGATGATCAAGCTGCGTATGCGTTATGGCAACAACTACAAGTTTGGGTTGATGAACTATTCAGCCAAAGCTCATCAGGGTTGGCAGGATATGAACACGAAGGAATTCATCGAGGGCAGCAAGTATTATGCTGGCTATGAAAACACCAATCTTCCAATCTTGGACAACACCTCTCTGAAGCTATATCTGGGGCATTACCGGGCTACTTATGGTGAGGGTCTGGTAATGGAAAACACAGATTTCTACAGTGCCCGCAAGACCGGCTTTGGTTTTAGCAAAAGAATCATGGGCATCACACCCGATCTTTCCCGCACTACTGAATATGCCCTCAAGGGTGCTGCCATTGAGATTGCCAATCCCAAGTTTGGAGCTTCCTTCTTCGTTTCTCAGGATGACAAGGACGCCCTGGCCTATGTGAACCGCGATGGTTCCTATGTGATGCGGGATCGCTTTGGCAATGATGTATTCACGGATGAGAACGGCCAATACTTTATTCAAAACAATACCAGGTTTTACACCTATGAAGATGGCAGCCTGGTTCAAGGCGATAAGCGGAAGCTATTTACTTATATCAACCCAACTCTGGCATATGACAACGAGCGCTTGATTGAGGGCGAACAGTGGTTCAACAGTGTACTTAATCCCACACCTGCGCCTGGTCAAAGCTATGAAGCTTTTGCCATGCCATACATCAATCTGGCAAATCGCACTGATGCTATGCGTGAAAAGTTGTGGGGCACTCACTTGCAGGTGAGTCCGATCATTGGCACCAAGCTGGGCTTTACCTCCTATACCGCTCTATATGACAATGCACACCTGGTTGTCCCGGACTACAACAGCCTGATACCAACCCTGATTCGGGATTCATATTATTATACCAAACTGCAAAAGACCATGAATGCTGAGATCTCAAACCTGTATAGCACCCAAACCGATACTTACAGCCGGGATTATCGCCGCGTTTTGGGCTTTGATGCAGGTGTAGTATTGGGTAACACTTCCGTGCAGGGCGAGTATGCCGAGCTGACAGTAGATGGTGAAGACCACAAGCTTGGGGATGATCCCAAGGCCTATCTGATGAGTGCTCACACCCAGTTTGAGAATTTGTATTTTCTTACTTTGTTCCGCAATTACGATGTAAACTTTGATAACCCCTACAGCAGCAGCTTCTCTGAGCATGAACGCTATGATGATACTATCATTGAGAAAAACATCTATGCGCTTACCAATCCAAGCATCTCTGATCTATATCAGAATGGCAATCAGAGTCAGCCAGAGCGGGGTGTGTATTTCGAGACCAGATACAAGTTCAACAATTACTTCACGATTGGCCGCAGTTATCTGGACATTTGGGAGCGCTTGACTGATGGACGCCGCAGCGCCAGATTCCAGAGCGAACTGGAGTTTCGTCCCCTCTATCAGTTAGGGATGCGTCTGCGCTACAAGAATCAGGTAAACCGCTATGATGACCTGGCCGAGCGTGGAGTATCCAAAACTAATGAATACACGATGGCGATCCGCACCTTCCTATCCAACCGGGATTTCCTGGAGCTGGAATATCGATACAACACAGTATTGAGCCCGCCCTATACATCCCTCACCAATCCTGCGGAACCTGGAAACAACTCAATGGCTGGCGCCATGACCCTGATGACAGGGGATTATATCGGGGTGAATTACACTCACAATTTCTCCCGCTCCCTCAAACTTCAGGGCTCCTTCATATATTGGTTTGGCCATGGGATATCGCATTGGGATTGGGAAGATATGGAGATCGACTTTATGGGTGAGAAGGGTGCCAAAGCCTGGATTGCTATCTCCAGTCGCATCTCAAACAACATGTACATGAACCTCAAGTTCCGCAATAAGACTTTCCAAGATAAAGAATTACGGATTCGCCAGAATAACGATCCCAATCACTCCGATCTGGCAGATCAGCTCACCTATTTCGATCGGGTGGAGCATAGTGAAAACACAATCAGACTATCCCTTGATTATCGCTTCTAACGTGGAGGAAACATGTTATCAAATAAATCAATGATCATCCTAATCTTTGTGCTCCTGGCCTCAGCTCTGAGTGCTTTCAGCATCACCGATACCTATTTTGGCAACCGTTATGGTTCGATGGATGCCCGTGCTTTCGCGATGGGAAGCTCTGGCGTGTACAACGATTTCCGGGTGGCCGGAATATCTGAGAATCCGGCAAACCTCACTTTACTGAAGCAGTTTGTGGGATTACAGCTCAACACTGTGGTCAATCGTGCAGAAGATACCCGCATGGTTCCTCTCTATAACTCCTTTGACAACTACATTGATGACGCTGTGTATGCCTCCAACATCAATGCTTATGTCAATTATGCCGGAGCCGGATTTGTGGCAAAACGCATGGGAAACATGGGCTTTGGCCTGGGTGCCTATCACCGCCCTTATACCAGCTTTGATGGAAAGTATCGGGAGGAAGTCCGCAACAATCGCAATACCGATAACGATGGCTATCCCGAGAAGATTGCTCAGAATGATATCGAAAACAGCGGCAACCTGTACAAAACCGGAATGGTCGTCAGTGCAGCCTATGCTTTGAGTGATTATGTGGATTTGAATCTTGGTTTTGATTATGCCTTGATGGCGGCTGATATCAGCCAGGAGACTTCGATCAAATGGTCTCAGTGGTCACAGGATCAGGTTGGTGAAGATGTGGTCTTGCCAGAGTACAGCAAGATTGCCGATTGGGAACTCTCCGGAGCGCAGATGAAGATTGGCACAGCCTTGCGGATTGGAACCCGTTTGGGCATCGCAGCCACCTATACTCCCAAAGCCACTCTTGATATCACCGGAACGGATTTTACCTATCGCGAAGCCTATCGCAACACCCCCATGGACAGCACTTTGGTGGTACTTGACGGCGAGCATGATTTGCCCTCTGAATTGCGCATTGGTTTCTCTTATTTCCCCAGAAACATTACTCGTACTGTGTTCAATATGGATCTGGAGATGGTGAATTACAACGATGTGATGGATGCCTTTGATCCGGTTTACAATATCTATGCCGGAGTGGAGCATCATATCTCCCATCGCATGCCATTGCGTCTGGGTTTCCAGGCTGTGAACAGCTATTTCTATGATAGCGAACCCGGCACAGATGACGAGGGCAATAGCATTACCCTCATCAATACCAGGAAAGTCCTGACTCCCATGATTACTGCTGGTTCGGCTGTGGATCTGGGAAAGAACTTCACTCTGGATCTTGGCTTTGGCTATGCTTTCCGGGATTATGAAGCTCTGGATCTCTTTGGTGATGCTTATTACAATGACAAGATTTACACCGGGTCAAACAGCTACGAGCTGTGGCCTACTTCATACATCAATCTCCAAAACCGTGGTTGGGATAATCCCGACAAGGTAAAAGAGAATTACATCACCCTCAACGCCGGCCTCTCCTTTGGCTGGTAAACACTAAGGTATAACTATGCATAAATACTTTGTTTTGGCTCTGCTGCTTGCAGCACTGAGTCTGGCTTTTGCCGAAGACCTCCGTCTGGACATAATGTG